>DNYQ01000078.1:3466-6319 GCA_003506745.1 Syntrophaceae bacterium | reverse complement strand
AAGCCGGACGGCGAGTGACAGGAAATGCCCTGCAGTTGCTTGATAACCTGGCGCGCCTGAAGCCCGCTGCGCCAGGCGAGCGACACCATGCGTCCGATGGCTTCGCTCTGAGAGGCGGCGCACCCGCCCGCTTTGCCCATCGTGGTGAAAAGTTCAAAAAGGCCGGTGCTGTCCTCATTGACCGTGACGTACAGCGGACCGCATCCCGTCTGCATCTGATAGGTCCAGCCTTTGAGGATTTTTGGCCGTTCACGTTTTGTCGCCGCTTTGTCTTTATCCGGGCCTGTGTCGCCGGCTGCTTCCTGCTTTTTACCAACACTCAGAACCTGCTGATCGCGGGAGCCGTCCCGGTAAATCGTGACGCCCTTGCAGTCCAGCTTATAGGCCAGTTCATAAACGCGGGCCACGTCCTGAACGGTTGCGCCGTTGGCGAAATTGACGGTTTTGCTGACCGCGTTGTCGGTGTATTTCTGAAAGGCGGCCTGCATCCGGATGTGCACTTCCGGCGTAATATCATGCGCGGTGACAAACAGATTGCGGATATCTTCCGGAATTTCCGTAAGACCGTGAAGCGTGCCGTGTTCGGCAATTCGCTGCATCAACTCCGGCGAGTAAAATCCCTTTTCTTTGGCCAGGGCTTCGAAGTAGGGATGGACCTCCACCAGAATATCGTTGTCCATCACCTGGCGGACGTAGGATACGGCAAAAAGCGGCTCCACGCCGGAAGAGGCATTGGCGATGATGGAAATGGTGCCGGTGGGCGCGATGGTGGTCACGGTGGCATTGCGCATCGGCGGTTCGCCTTTTTTATCATAGAGGGATTTTTTAAAGTTCGGGAACGCCCCCCGGCTTTTGGCCAGCGCCTGCGACGCGGCATGCCCCTGTTCATTGATGAATCCCATGGTTTTGTGAGCCAGTTCGACGGCTTCTTCGGTGTTGTAGGGAATGCCCAGCGCAATCAGCATATCCGCCCAGCCCATGACGCCCAGCCCGATTTTGCGGTTGCCCATCGTCATTTCGGCTATTTTGGGCAGGGGATAGTTATTGGCTTCCACGACGTTATCCAGAAAATGAACGGCCAGGTTCACCACTTTGCCAAGCCGTTTCCAGTTGACCTTGCTGTTTTGAACCATTTTGCCAAGATTGATGGATCCGAGATTGCACGATTCATAAGGCAGGAGCGGCTGCTCTCCGCAGGGGTTGGTGGATTCGATTTCTCCGACATGGGGTGTCGGATTGTCCCGGTTGAGCCGGTCGAGAAAAACAATGCCCGGCTCTCCGTTTTCCCATGCCTGCGCGACAATCCGGTTGAAAACCTTGCGGGCGTTGAGGGTTCCTGAAACCTGCCTGTCGCGGGGATTTATCAAATCGTAGTTTTCATCTTTTTCAACCGCTTTCATGAAGGCTTCCGTGAGCCCCACGGAAATGTTGAAATTATTCAGTTGCTTTTTGTCGGCCTTGCACATGATGAAATCCATGATATCCGGATGATCCACGCGCAGAATGCCCATATTGGCGCCCCGCCTTGTTCCGCCCTGCTTGATCGTTTCCGTGGCCACGTCAAAAACGCGCATGAAAGAAATCGGCCCGCTGGAAATGCCGGTCGTGGTTAAAACGACGTCGTTGGCCGGACGCAGGCGGGAGAAGGAAAATCCGGTGCCGCCGCCGGACTTGTGAATCAGCGCTGTGAATTTGACGGCGTCGAATATTTCTTCCATGGAGTCCCCCACCGGCAGGACAAAGCAGGCGGACAACTGGCCCAGTTCGCGGCCTGCATTCATCAGCGTCGGCGAATTGGGCAGAAATTCCAACTGGGTCATCATATGATAGAATTCTTCCGCGACCGGGGTCGCATCCGTTTTTTCATCAAACGTTTTATCCGCGGCGGCGATGGTATCGGCCACGCGTCGAAACATTTGAACAGGAGTCTCCAGCACTTTCCCCTCTTTGTCGCGCTTCAGATAGCGCCGTTCCAGAACCGTTATGGCGTTTTTTGTTAATTCCGGCACGATGGGGGCATAAGTCTTTTTTTCCATGAAACTGAACTCCTTTGTGTATGATGAAGAGGTTTGGTTAAAAAAACACTACATGTAGTATGATGAATGCCATTAACCACAACATCTAGGTCTTGTCAATAGATGGAAATGAATTATTTTGAAAAGTAAAAAAAGGCGCATGGTTGGACGTGAAAAATTCCGGTGTTCGGGAAACGATGGGCACAATCGCCGGGTGCTTCTTGATTATTTTATCAATAAAATTACGGACATTCTGACGCTGCCAGCCTCCGGGATGATGGAAGCTTTTGTATAAAGATAAATTTCCTTCATAAAAATCCTGTGTCGCGAGGCTTTTTGCCTCCGGACTGGCGGCGGGCAAATTAAAAATGGCCAGGTTCAGAAAGTCGATGCAGCCGGAATGCCGGCGCATAAAATCCAGTGTTTTGCCCGCGGCAGCTTCATTTTCCGGCGGGGTGCCGAATAAAAAATAGCCATAAGCGGCAATACCGGCCTTATGCAGGCTCCTGAGCGCAGCTGATGCTTCCTGAAGATCAATGCCTTTGTTCAAAGCGTCCAGGACGGCCTGATCGCCGGATTCCATGCCGAGCTTCAGCATCACGCAGCCGCTTTTTCTCAGCGCCCGGCAGAAAGCCTCATCCGTTAAATGCCGGGTTACGCGGACAAAACCATACCAGGGCGCGCCGGGCGGTTGTTCGATCAGCGTTTTTAAAAGCGCAGGTGCGATGGAACTATCCAGAAGGTGAATCAATGACGGCCTGGTCTGATGCACGAGCGTCTGCAATTCTTCCGTGACGTGGGCGTAAGGAAGCGGCAGATAGGGATTGGCCTCGGCTTT
>DNYQ01000078.1:2042-3427 GCA_003506745.1 Syntrophaceae bacterium | reverse complement strand
TTTTAACAAAGCCGATCATGGCCATCGTGCAAAGCGCCTGACTTAAGAAATTCAGTGAAAAGCCGATATAATCCGGGGATGCCGCCAGCGCCTGCGTCAGCCGTTCGGAAAAGTAAGGGTAAAACGGGTTGGCTTCAGGATTTTCGGCCGCTTGAATCAGGTCGGCGCTTTTTACGGGGGATCGTTTGCTGTCCGTGTAGTCGGACAGGGACAGGTTGATGCCGGGAGGGGGTCCCGACAGTTTCAGGACGTGGTTGACATCCCTCACGGCGCGGGAGTACCGGCTTTTGTCCCGGAACGTCCCGATGCTGCGCAGGGCGTCCAGGTTGGATTCCAGATTTTTGCAGGCGCGGACGTCCCACTTGCCGGAAGGCCTGTTGGCCTTTGCGGTGGCATGCAGCAGGTAGAGAATCCCTTCCAGATTGGCGTCGATTACCTGATGCAAAACACGGTTGGCCTTCAGGCAAGCCGAGAGCCTGGCGATTCCAGCCGGTGGTTCGGAGGGTTTTGCAACGGGCGGATGAACTAAAATTATTTTCGGTGTCATAAGTTACAACTATGGTATTTTTCTATGATCTCACAGATCCTGATTCATCTTATTAATATCTGATGATCTCTTGCGCAAGCCTTATTTGATGATTATATTCCGGCTTGACAGACCATGAGCTTTACGCAATAGTCACCTCTCTCTTAGAATAAGGGGTTGCAACCCCTCATTCTAAGGAAGCGGGCTTTAATTAATAGTCCCGACCACAAATAAAAAATAAATTTCAGAGCCGTTTGTGAAAAACATAAAAAATTACNNCCTCCAGAGGGACGGCCGTCAATGATTTTGCCGGTGTGATTGATCCGGACAGCGCCGCGAAAATCGAATCCCTGTCACGCGAGGTCCTGCAGAAAACGGGCACGGCGATTGTTGTGGTCACTATGCCGGAAATTGGACCCACGGAAGAAATAAACCTTTATGTGACTGGATTATATCAAGCCTGGGGCATCGGGAAAAAAGGCGAAGATAAAGGGGGCTTAATATTCCTTGCCGTCAAAGAGCGGAAAATTCGCATTGAAACCGGTTACGGCGTCGAAGGCGTGTTGACGGACGGTGTGATTGGCGAAATACTGGATAAATATGTCGTTCCCCTTCTTAAAACAGGTGAAACAGGCAAGGCTCTTTACAACGCCATGCTGGCCTGTGGCGCTTATCTTGCTAAGGATGCGGGTGTTCAGCTGACGGGTGTGGAGGGTCCTTACCGGACGAATGTCCGTCCGGAAAAGAAAGGCTTTAATGTTGTCGGCATTATTCTCTTCTTCATTGCTGCCGCCGTACTTTTGGGAACGAGACAAGGCCGCGCGATGCTGCCCTGGATATTGCTGATGCTGCTTTCGGG
>DNYQ01000078.1:0-2037 GCA_003506745.1 Syntrophaceae bacterium | reverse complement strand
TCAAAGGGAAATCGGACATTAATCTTCTGGTGGTTTTAACGCCGGGAGGCATGAACCGCCTGGAAGACGGCTTTGCGCTGGTCAGAAGCTGGAGAAAACGCAACGTGGCCGTGCCGCTGGTCATGACGAAAGACTTCATCACCTCGTCGCTGGATGCGTATCCGATTGAATTTCTCAACATGAAAAACAATTCGATTTTGATTTATGGCGACAATGTTCTGGATGCTTTGAGCTTCAAGCCGGAAGATCTTCGGCTGCAGATCGAGCGGGAGCTGAAATCAAAAATGCTTTTGCTCCGGGAAGGGTATCTGGCATCCGAAGGATCGGCGCGTCCGTTAAGACAGCTGATCGGAAAATCCATTACGGCGTTTGTTTCCATCTTCAACGCCATGCTTTATTTAAAGCGGAACGCCATGCCCCAAGACAGGCGTGAAACGGTTCAGGAGATGAACAAGGTTTTTGCCGTTGATGCCGCCGTGTTTATGCTTTGCTTCGAAATCAAGGCGGATACGGACAGGCTTTCCGGCAAAAACGTGGTGGATGCGTTTAAAAAGTATTTACGGGAAGTGGAAAAGGTCAGTTCCATCATCGATCATTTGTAATAATTTAACATAATGGAGGACGGGAAAATGTCAGCAGGAAAGAAAATTATCATTGTCGTGGCGGTTATTGCCGTTTTGGCGATTGCCTTATATTCACTGTTTGCGGGTAATTACAACCGTTTTGTCCGGATGGACGTCGGCATCAAGGCGGCCTGGTCGCAGGTGGAAAATCAGCTGCAGCGCCGCTACGACCTGATTCCCAATCTGGTGGAGACGGTAAAAGGTTATGCCAAACAGGAAAAAGACGTTCTGGTGGAAGTGACCAACGCCCGTTCCAGAGTCGGCGGAGCCGGAACGGTTCCCGATAAAATCGCGGCGAATAATGAATTATCGGGTGCGCTCAGCCGGCTGATGGTCGTGGTGGAACGCTATCCGGATTTGAAATCGAATCAGAATTTCATGAAGCTGCAGGATGAACTGGCCGGCACGGAAAACCGGATTGCCGTGGAGAGAATGCGCTACAACGACGCGGTGAAAATTTACAATCAGGCCATTCGAACCTTTCCGGCTAATATCATAGCCGGNNCGTTTTGAGATCGGTTTCGCTGATCATCTTGCCCAGAATGTTGGGCATTCCGCCGATGCCCAGTTGGATGCAGTCGCCGTCCTTCAGGTGTTCCAGAATGTTGGCGGCAATAAGTCTGCGCCCCAAACGACAGGGGCATTTTTTTCGGCCGGGAGGATAGGAGACACGGCGGTGGAAGTCAAGGAAATCCGGGAGTCGAGCAGCGATGAGCAACGAGCGATGAGCGATAAGCGATAAGCTTCATGTGAGAGAGCGGATCAGCGCCATGCCGTTGTCATGAAAGACTTTATCGTAAAATTTCTGCGAGAGGTTCATCTGGAGAAGGTTTTCGATCTCTGCTTCCCATGGCGTAATCAGGTTGGGGTAATCCGACCCGTATAAAATTCTTGATTTATATTTTTCAAGATAACCTGCTCCCAGGTTGTATCCTTCATACGGCGGAGGCAGGAAACAAAAGGCGGTGTCCAGATATAAGCCCGGATAGCGTTCCAAAAGCCCAAAAAAACCGGCATATTCATGCGCCCCCAGGTGGGCGACCGTGGCGGGCAGTTCCGGAAATTTTTCGAGCACCTTCATGAAAGGTTCAAGACCGACATATTGATTTCCTACGGGACCTGTGCCGGTGTGAAACAACAGGTGCTTGTTTTTTCGGATGACCAGCTCGTAGAGGGGGAAGAGCCTTTCGTCGAACGGATAAAAATTCTGAACAAGGAGCTGGAGCTTGAATCCGAGAATCCTGGAATTTTCAAGAAGCCGCCGGGCCATGTCGAGAGCATGCTCATCATCCGGATGATACGCGGCAAAACAGTAAAGATCGTCATATTCCTGAAGGATTTTTATGTTCCACGCGTTCAGTCCTTCCGCGATGCCGGCGCGGTGGGCATAGTTGGAATAGACCATGACGCCGAC
>DNYQ01000128.1 GCA_003506745.1 Syntrophaceae bacterium | reverse complement strand
GTGGAAAAAAGCACGACAACCCGGTTGCTGAATCCTCTTCTCGAGAAAGGCCTTTTAACCAGGGAAAAATCCGCCTCCGATTCCAGAATCTTCGGGCTGACACTCACGAAGAGCGGCAGGAAAACCCACCGGCAGGTTCAAACCTGCCTTGAGGATTTTTTCAATAAAGTGGCCGGCAATCTGCCTGCCGGGAAAGAAGAAAATATATTGCAGGCCGTACAAATATGGATCAATGCGATCAAAAACGCGGCCGGCATGTATAATTGTTGTCAATAATAAGTTGAGAGAAGCAATGGACATAAAAAATGGATTCGAATTTCCGGTTATTCAGGAACCGGCCAACTGCGGCTGTGGCGGCAGCACCGTGCCATCTACAGACGACCCCGTTCCCAGGCTGGATCAGTCTTTTGTTTCGGGATCGATTTCCACACCCGCGGGTGATTTGCCGAAAGTATCATCCGTCTTAACACGGCAAGACCGTTGGGGAACGATCAAAGCCCGTCTGGGCGCCGGACGCATGAATTACGCCATCGATCCCGGCCTTTATGCATTAGGAAAGCCGGATGACCAATCACCGGTTCTGGTCACTGCCAATTACAAAATGAGCTTTGACTACCTCAGACAGGCTCTGCCGAATCGGAATGCCTGGATTCTGGTCCTGGACACCAAAGGAATTAATGTCTGGTGCGCAGCGGGCAAAGGCACCTTCGGCACGCAGGAACTTCTCCGGAGATTAGAAACGAGCGGTCTTAAGAAAGTAGTCAACCACAAAAAGATCATTCTTCCTCAATTGGGAGCGCCCGGCGTGTCCGCGCATCGGGTCAGGCAATTAACGGGCTTTCAGGTTTATTATGGCCCCGTCCGCGCATCCGACCTGCCCGCTTATCTCGACGGCAAAATGAAAAAAACGGATCAAATGAGGGAAATAACATTCTCCATGAAAGAGCGGACGGTATTGATTCCCATTGAACTTTTGTCCGCAGCCAAATCTTTCCTGCTGGTCTCTTCGGTTCTGTTATTGCTGTCCGGCCTTCTGGGGCCCGATGGGTTTTTGGTCAATATCGCGCGGATTGGATGGTTTGCAGTCGCGGCGCTCTTTTGTGCCGTCCTGGGCGGGGCGGTGCTTAATCCGTTGCTGTTACCCTACATTCCCGGACGCGCTTTTTCCATCAAGGGTTTCATCATCGGACTGGTCATCGCCCTCGGACTGATTTTTTTGCGCGGGATGGATTTACAATCCGGCGCCGGTAAACTGGAAGCTTTGTCCTGGCTGTTGATCATTCCCGCCGTCGCGGCTTATCTGGCCATGAATTTTACCGGCTGTTCGACTTATACATCGCTGTCCGGCGTGAAAAAAGAAATGCGTTTTGCCTTGCCGCTGGAAATATCGGCGGGCGTTCTCGGACTGGCCGGCTGGATTACATCGCTGATTATCGTTTAGGAGCCCTGTCATGGGAAATTTGATTTATTTGAAGAATGTCGCCACATTAAACATGGATGAAAAAAAATGCACCGGCTGTGGCATGTGCATGGAGGTCTGCCCCCATCATGTATTTAAAATGAATGGGAAAAGCGCGCTGATTATTGATCGTGANNCGGATGAAACGGGAGCCAGGAAAAGCGGCGGTTGTTGCTCGTGAAGCTTGTTTCGTCACTCGTTTGTTGTAAATCGTATTATCTTAATATTATTAACATATTCACCAAGAACTTGACTTTGACCTTTCTTTCCTGTAAGAGAATTCCGGTCTTCCCAAAATGACCTCAATGAATTATGGATATCCGGTTGGTGCAATGTCTATCTGAACATATCGTCCATAACAATCATCGGGGATCTATGCGCCCGGCTCATCCCTATTTCACCACAACAAAAATCATTCCCGCCGACAGGGGGGTAAAGGAGGAAATATATCATGACCAACAGTAGCTCGAAGGAAAACAGGTTGCCGGTAATCGGTATCAACAGTCTAGGACGAATCGGAAAACTGTCGCTGTGGCATCACGTCGGCAGAAAGTACTTCAAGGAAATCGTCGTCAACCAGGGCCGGGACATCGGCGTGGGCATGGAAACCATTGCCCGATTGATTGAAGCGGATGCCACATACGGACTGCTCCACCGTTTCCTTTACGGCATTAAAGCGCAGCCCTGCATTCAAATCACCGACGAAAAAAACGGCAAAATGCTGATCGACGGCGTACCGGTGACCATTCTGCGCGAACAGAGAAACCCGCTCAATATTCCCTGGCGTCAATACGGCGCGGACATTGTCGTGGATTGCAGCGGCACTTTTAAAGATCCGACTGTTCCCGTTGACGATAAAAAAGGCTCCATCCGGGGTCACTTAAACGGCGGCGCCAAAGTGGTTGTCCATTCCGCGCCCTTCAAGATCAAAAACAAAGCGCTTTCAACGCCGGACGACACCACCACCCTGATTTACGGCATTAACCACACGGCATTTAACCCCAAGAAGCACCTGCTCGTTTCCGCCGCGTCCTGCACCACCACAGGGCTTGCGCACATGGTCAAGCCGCTTCTGGATCATGAGGAAACCAGCACCATTCTGACGGCGTCCATGTCCACAATTCACGCCGTGACCAACACGCAGAGCGTCCTGGACAAACTGCCCAAGGCGGGCGAAAATGACATCCGCAAAACGCGCAGCATCCTGAACAATATCATTCTGACTTCAACCGGCGCCGCCAAGGCCCTGGCCGAAGTTATTCCGGAAGTCAAAAACATCGGTTTCATGGGCGATTCCATCCGGGTTCCGACCAACACCCTTTCGCTCATTGTGCTCAATGCGACGTTTCAGGCCCGGAACAACGACAAGGCTGCCGCGGCCGGCCTCGACACCAAAAAGCTCAATGATATTTATGCGAAAGCCGCCG
>DNYQ01000091.1 GCA_003506745.1 Syntrophaceae bacterium | reverse complement strand
ATTATGTTTTTAATGATTTTTACCTCGATCGTCCAGGCACTGGTTTTCGTGCTGCTGTCCATGATGTATATCGGCGGTGCGATGGAGGAAGCTCATTAAACCCTGAAGGCGGGCTGAATTTACAAGAGAAATCATTTTAACCCGCACCCAAAGAATTGAAAAACTATAAAAGCAGCTGACGGCAAGCGCTATCAACTGCTTTTTTCTTCTGAAAAACAAGATGTCTAATCCCTTGTTTTATGGCGTCATTTTAAAAATTATCGTATTGGATGCTTGACGATGCCGGTTAATCGTAATATTGACCATCCGGATTATGATTTTAGGGAGTTATTATGCACAGTCTGGGAATCAATATCGGCTCCTCGAATGTTAAGGCAGCCTTACTGGAAGGAGATCAGATCGTCTGGAGCGCTGTTGAACCTCATGAAGGTAATTTTCTCGACACGCTGAAAAAAATACTTTCCGCACGCAGCTTGCCCCAGGACATCAAAACCCTGGTTACCGGCACCGAAGGCCGGCACCTTTTAAATATCAACAGCGTCATCGAGCCGCTCTGCATCGAGGAAGCCCTGCAAAAACTTCATTATTCGGTTGATGCGCTGGTTTCCCTGGGCGGTGAAGACCTGGTGGTCTATACGATTGATCAAAACAACAAGATTATCACCAGTTTTTCCGGCAACAAGTGCGCGTCGGGCACTGGCGAATTCTTCAAGCAGCAACTGGCGCGCATGAACATGAAGCTTGACGATATTCACCATATTCCGGAAGACTGCCGCATCCTGAAGCTCTCTTCCCGCTGTTCGGTCTTCATGAAAAGCGACTGCACGCATCGCCTGAACAAGGGGGAGGCCCGAACGGGCGACATTGTGTTGTCGCTGAGCGACGTCATGGCCAGCAAGGTCATCGATTTTCTGAAAAGAGCCAGAATCGAAAAAGGAAAAGTCCTTCTCACGGGCGGCGTGACGCAAAACCCCTACATTTTGCGATTCATCCGCGAACGCATGCCGCAAATCGAATTTGTCGTTGTCGAACAGGCGCCCTACTTTGAGGCTTATGGAGCGGCGCTGATGGCCCCCGTCTCCGGCAGCCCTTTACCGCCTCTCGGTTCACTGTTCAAAAACCGTTCGATTCAATTCAAGAGATTTAAAAACCTGCAAACCGCCCGGGGCAGAGTCACCTATCTGCCTTCGCAAAAAAGCAGAGTCATCGCCGGCCGTGAATATATCCTCGGCGTCGACGGCGGCTCCACCACCACCAAAGCCAGCCTCATCGACATCGAAACCAGCGAGGTCACCGCCTCTTATTACGGCCGCACGCACGGCGACCCGGTCAGCGCGCTGAAAAACTGCCTGATCGAAATGAAAAAGCAGATCCGGGAAGACATCGGCGACGAGACCATCCGCATTACCCTGGCGGCGACGACCGGTTCCTCCCGCGAGATTCTGGGCGTTTTTCTGGAAACACCCGCCGTTTATAATGAAATCATCGCCCATGCCGTCGGCACGTCGTTTTACCGGGACAATATCGATACCCTCTTCGAAATCGGCGGCCAGGACGCCAAATATGTTTCGCTCAAAAACAAAGTCCCGATCGATTATGCCATGAACGAAGCCTGCTCCGCCGGAACAGGTTCTTTCCTGGAAGAATCGGCGCAGGGCGACCTCAACATTCCCGAAGCCTCGCTGATCGGCGACATCGCTCTGGCGGCCGAGGCGCCGCTCAAATTCGGCGAACACTGTTCCGCCTTCATCAATTCGGACATCCGCAACGCCGTGCAACAGGGGGCGTCCCGCGAAGACATCACCGCCGGCATTGTCACGTCCATCGTATCCAATTACCTCAACCGCGTTGTGGGCAACCGGACGATCGGTAACAACATCGTCCTTCAGGGCGGCGTCGCCAAGAACAAGGCCGTCCCGCTGGCCTTCGCCATGCTCCTGGACAAAGATATTCTGGTGCCGCCCGATCCCGAACTGATGGGCTGCTTCGGCGTGGGNNTGCCCAATCCGCGTTTTGAACGTCAACGGCCACAAATATATGTTCGGCGGACGCTGTAACAAATACGCCAATATCCGCAAGAAAAAAGTTTTCGATGAAGGAGCAGTGATCGACTACATTGAAAAGCGAAACGACATTCTGTTTCGGGAATGCGCCCCCGATCCCTCCACGCTGATCCGGAAAAAAGATTTTATCGTCGGCGTTCCGCGCTGCTTTTCCTTTTATTCGCTCTGGCCGCTTTATGCCTGGTTTTTCCATACGCTGGGCGTAGAGACTTTCGTCTCGAAGGACATTTCGCATGAAGGGACGGCGCGGGTGGAAAGCAGTTACTGTTTCCCCGCGGAAATCGCCCATGGCGCCGTTCAGGATATCTTCGAGAGTAAAATGGATTATATTTTCCTGCCGCATTTCCGTGACATGGAGAGTTATGAGGAAAACGCTCCGGCCAATTTCTGCCCGATCACCCAGAGCCTGCCCTATTATATCAAGAAAGCCTTCCCGGAAATTCCGGAAGAAAAATATCTGGCGCCGGTGGTCAGCTTCATGTACGGCCTGGAAAAGGCATCCGAACCTTTTATCGCGATGGCCGCGACGCTGGGATTTTCCGAAAGCGAGGCCAAAGCCGCCTTTCATATCGCCTATGAAAAACAAATGGAGAGCTTTGCCCGGTTGACCGCGCTGGGCAAACAGGCGCTTGCCGAGGCGCGTCTGGCCAAGCGTCCGGTGATCGCGATTCTGGGACGCCCCTATAACTCTTTTACGGCCGACGCCAACATGGGCATCCCGCGGAAATATACCTCCCGCGGTTATTCGGTCATCCCTTACGACATCCTTCCCTTCGAAGATCAGGCCATCTACCCCAACATGTACTGGTACTACGGTCAGCAGGACATGAAAGCCGGAACGCTGCTGAAGCGGGAAGACAACATCTTCGTCACCTATATTTCCAATTTCTCCTGCGCGCCGGATTCCTTCATGCTGCATTACTTAAAGTGGATCATGGGAACAAAACCCTTCCTGATTCTGGAGCTGGATTCGCACACGGCGGACGCCGGCGTCGATACGCGCATTGAGGCCTTTCTGGACATCATCGA
>DNYQ01000156.1 GCA_003506745.1 Syntrophaceae bacterium | reverse complement strand
AGGCCGTATTGAACACGGGACATTTCCGAGAGTTTTTCCAGAACGTCGAAATCAATCTTGACTTTCGCGACGGTGCCGTCGGCCAGCGGCACGCCGCCGTGGGTCGTGCCGGTCTGTATGCTGATCTTGCTGATGCCCTTGAAATTTTCCCCGCGCTTTTTAAGCTCCTCCAGGTAGCCGTCCATGAAGGCCTGCAGTTCTTCCACCGTGCTGTTTTTGCCGCCGACTTCGCCGATTTCTCCGCCCACGGAAATAGTAATCCCTTCCGGCTCCAGATCGCGGATCATGGTCGTCAATTCCGCCGCCAGAGAAAAGTTGATCCGCTGCTGATCTTTTACCGTGGGCTGAGACAAATCAACCAGCGTGGAGGTATCGATGTCGATGTTGTAAAAGCCGGCCTCGATGGCCTCCCAGATCAGGTTTTTAACGGCCTGGGTTTCCTTCTCCGGGTCCGCGGCAAATTTTTTCGCGTTCATCTGAAAATGATCGCCCTGCAGAAAAACCGGGCCGCGCCAGCCGGTTTTAACGGCCGCCGCCTTAATCGCACTGGTGTATTCCTGGGGTCTTTGTTGGGTGTAATCGATTTCGGAACGGGCGATTTCAAAGAGGACCGGCCCGACCTTCCCTTTGATCGCGGCGCGGAAAACGGCCTGTGCAACATCATAGCTGATGCCGCGGATGTTGATGGCCGGAACGGTGAAACCGCCGACTTCCTTTCTCCCCATCGCCTCATAGAGCGGCTGAATGGATGCGGAGTAAATCCCCAGCGCAGTCGCCCCCCGCCGGATAAGAAAGGCCGCGGCATCCCGGGTTCCCGGATCGGGGCTGAACACAACGGTATGGATTAAATCGTCAATCAATTTACCCTGAAATCTGCCTTCATCCAACAGGCGGATATCTCCGTCGTCGAAGGCGATGATCGCTTCGCATCCTTTTTTCAATTGATCCTTGTTGTCGTAAATCATGGCTGCTCCTTTAAGGCTGTAATGATTGCGACAGGAACTGTCCCGCCATCGTCACTTCCGTCGCTGAGCCGATGTAAATCGGCGCACGTTGATTAATCGAGGTCACCTTCAGGGAAAGAATGTCATCCTTTCCATCCGTGGCCCTGCCTCCGGCCTGCTCCACAATAAAGGCCATCGGCTGCAACTCAAACAATAAACGCAGTTTCCCCTGAGGGGACTTCTTGAGGGCGGGATACGTAAACAAACCGCCCCGCTTGATGATCACCTGGTTAATATCCGGCACAAACCCGCCGCTGTAGCGCAGTTTGTAGCCGTCGGCTTCCAGTTGGTCGATAAATTTCAGGTGCGCCTCCGTCCAGTCTTTGCGCAGCCCGCCGGGCGAAAAGATAGATCCTTTTTCCTTGAGGCGGATATTTTCTTCCGACAGAACATATTCCCCTTCACGATCCAGAACAAACTCGTGCGTGCCCTTGCCGGCCGAATAGATCATCGTGATCAGCGGACCGTAAGTAATATAAAGCGCGGCCACCATGGAATTCCGTCCACAGTCAAAAATGGACTTCTGGTGAATGCCGATAATCGTTCCGATGGCCAGATTGGTGTCCACCAGCGATGATCCGTCCAGCGGATCGGCGGTGACAATATATTTTTCCTGGCCGTTGCCGATGGTGACAATGTCGTCCAGCTCTTCGGACGCGTAATGGCTTACAAATCCGGAGTGATGCAGTTTATTTTTCAGAATATCGTCGGTGACGCGATCCAGCGCCAGTTGTTCCTCGCCGTAAATATTTTTAAACCCGGCCAGCTTGCGGTTGGATTCATGGATTTTGGCGGAGATGTACTTGCCGACTATGGCAATCTGCCAAATCAGCCGCCGCAGTTCCACTTCGATACCGGCCATCCACATGTGGCGTCTCAAATCAACAATATTATTTGAATAATTACTTATATCTTCGCCCATAAATTATCCTCAATGTCTTTCGTTGTTTTTCCGTCATAGATTTCCCGGAGAACTTTCCAGTTCCTTCAAAGCAGTCAACGATGGTTTATTAATCAAATATCCATGACCATTACAAGCAAATAATTGCAGAAAAAATCACTTTCCTCTTTTCACGTTTATTATGTTGACAGGAAAATTTGTTTTTTTATACTGAAATCATTAGGCAAAATTAAATATCGCCCGTAAGCAGTTGATCATTGTCAAAAACGCCCGGCGCTTTTACCATGAAACGACCGGGCGGCTTTTCTTTATTGCAAGGCTGTGATCCGACTCAGGCTATTGGGACTATCCCAATTTATTAATGGTGCCCTGCGCGGTCGCGCACAAACTTTCTTTGGCATCTTTGACGTCAAAAACATCGCAACGGCATACCGCCTGATTTTTCCCGACGTAAACCGCCGTCGCCCGCGCGACAATATAGTCTCCCATGGCCGGCCGCACATAGTTGATTTTAAATTCCGACGTCACGACGGCCGGGCCTAAAACACTTCCTCCCACGTAGGCCAGCACATTGTCCGCCGCGTAACTGACGACGCCCCCATGCAGAAATCCATGCTGCTGTTTGAGCTCCTTTTTGACGGGGATTTTCAACTCGGCGCTGCCCACGGCAAAACCGGTCAGTTCCGCTCCGATCAGCACACTGAACGGCTGGGCCGCCAGAACCTGCCGGCCCATTTCGAGCATTTCATCCATCTGCCATCTACCTCCATTCAATTCTGGTCAAACTTGAACCTGCTCAGATCAGGAAAAATGATTTTTTCACCTTCCACCCGATAACCGAGGACTTCGACGGATATCCGCCGCATGGGTTGCGCATACTTCGTCACTTCAGCCTCCGGCATGACCAGGATCGCAAGGGGATGACCGTCCCGGGCGGATTTCTGCAGCAGTAATTTTGCGGCGGCGGCCAGCACATTTTTCTCACGGCCGCCGGCGCAGGCGGCAAAAATATGGGAGATGCGGTCAGAAGCGGGCGGCACCAGAAACAGTTCCATATTCGCATCATTGCCGATTTTAAACTTCCAGCGGGAAAGGACCGCAGCCAGGTGGCTGATTATCAGATCATGATCGCAGGCATGGATTTCCGCATCCGGTAATGATGAAGGCGGGTTTCCGACCCATTCCTCACGAAAAGATACTTCTGAAAAATTGAGCGACGTCTGAGAAGAAAACGATGCCGTTGAT
>DNYQ01000216.1:7439-7722 GCA_003506745.1 Syntrophaceae bacterium | reverse complement strand
ATGACTTCAAACTGTATCGCGCCAAAGGATGCGACGCGTGCGATAAAACCGGTTATAAAGGCAGAATGGGCATTCACGAGCTTGTGGTGGCCACCGACAGCATTAAGAAACTGGTTCAAAAGCATGAAACGGTCGAAGTGATTCGCGCCAAATCCATGGCCGAAGGCATGACGACGCTTCTTCAGGACGGTATTCAAAAAGTACTCCAGGGCATAACGGATTTTAACCAGGTCCGCCGGGTTTGCATAAAATAAAAAGGCCCCCTTCGCAAAAAACGGAGGGG
>DNYQ01000216.1:0-7429 GCA_003506745.1 Syntrophaceae bacterium | reverse complement strand
CCGGCCCTGCCCAGGTGATCATTTAAAATTTTGACACTCTCCCCGCTCCAGCCGTAACAGCCGAAGGCCGCGGCTTTCTTGTTTTTAAACTTCAGTCCCGTGATCATCTCCAGAAATGCCGCCATCGCGTTGAGAATCCCTTTGTTGATCGTGGGCGATCCTATCAGAATGGCCCTCGACTTGAACACCTCCGTCACAACATCATTGATGTCGCTGCGGGAAATATTATAGAGTTTCACGGTCACTTTGCCGTCCTTTTGCTTGATGCCTTTGGCGATATTTTCCGCCAGCATCCTGGTTCCGTCCCACATGGTGTCGTAAATGATCGTGATCTGATTTTCCTGATAGTCCGCCGCCCATTGCAGATATTGCTGCGCAATTTGCAGCGGATTGTCCCGCCAGATGACGCCGTGGCTGGGACAAATAAAGTTAAGAGGTAAATTGAGCGCCACCACCTCATTGATCTTTTTCGTCACCAGCGGCGAAAACGGCGTGAGAATGTTGGCGTAATATTTGGTCGCCTCCTCGAAAAGCTCGGATTGCACGACCAGATCATTGAACATGTGTTCGCTGGCAATGTGCTGACCGAAGGCGTCGTTGGAAAACAAAATTGCGTCTCCGGTGAGATAGGTCATCATGGAATCCGGCCAGTGCAGCATCATGGCTTCGACAAAAATCAGTTCTTTTTTGCCCAAGGAAAGTTTGTCGCCGGTCTTCACCACTTGGAAATTCCAATCTTTGTGGTAATGGCCCTTGAGCGACTTGACGGCGTTGGCCGTGCAGTAAACCGGTTTGTCCGGAATGCGACGCATCAGCTCCGGCAGAGCGCCGGAATGATCCATTTCCGCGTGGTTGGCAATCACATAATCGATTTTGTTGAGGTCAATCTCCCCGGCCAGATTATCGACAAACTCTTTGGCAAAAGGCATCCAGACCGTGTCGATAAGCGCGATCTTTTCGTCTTTCACCAGATAGGAACTATAAGACGAACCGCGATGCGTGGAGTATTCCTCGCCGTGAAACTTGCGCAGTTCCCAGTCAATCTTGCCCACCCAATGGACACTTGGGGTAATCTCGAATTTCATCATTCACCTCCTGATTTTTTATTTTATCATGACCAGCAGCATTTTAAATTTGGTAACGGCTTTGAGCGCGTGCGGCTTGTTGGCCGGCATAATGATCATTTCCCCCTCTTTCACCAAATGGGGTTTCCTGTCGATGCTGATCTGGGCCTCGCCTTCCAAAAGATAAACTACAGCGTCAAAAGGCGCCGTGTGTTCGCTTAAGCCCTCGCCCTGATCAAAGGCGAAAACCGTTATGGTTCCGGCAGGCTTCCGGACTATTTCCCGGCTGACAACGGAATGGTCCTGAAAGGCGGCCATGTCCCTGAGAGAAAATGCTTTCGTTAAATCACTGATCTGAGTCATGTTTTCAGCCATGTTTGCCTCCTTTTTGGGTATCATCATGTCCGTTTCAAGATAGGGAGATGAAAATGTTTATTTTCCAATATCACTTTTATGATTTTTATAAAATAAATCATTCACGTTGTAATTGACTTAAGTCAAAATTTTTGTTGTTTTATTGAATATATGGGCTGTAGCCCTTCGACCGTCGGTCATTCGACCGCTATTACGGTTTAAATTTCTTGAGAAAAGAGTTCAATGCTGGTATGAAAGCGCCAGAATTACGAAAATTCATTTAAGGATGGTTATTTATGCAAAATCCCAATTTTAGTTCCGGTCCTTGCAGCAAGAGGCCAGCGTGGAGTATTGACGCGCTGAAGGGCGCGCCGGTCGGCCGCTCACACCGTTCCGCGCTGGGTAAAGAAAGAATCGTTAAAGCCATTAACGATACCCGCAAAATATTAAATATCCCGTCAGATTACCTTGTGGGGATTCTGCCGGCTTCCGATACCGGTGCTTTTGAATGCGCCATGTGGTCGCTTCTGGGTCCCAAACCGGTGACGGTTTTGGTCTGGGAGAGCTTCTCCGACGGTTGGGCGACGGACGTCGCCAAACAACTGAAGCTTAATCCGACGATCATTAAAGCGGATTACGGCAAGATTCCCGATCTCACCAAGGTGGACTGGAAAAACGACGTGGTTTTTGTCTCCAACGGCACCACCAGCGGCGTGAGAATTCCCGACTGGAACTGGATTCCAGCCGACCGCGAAGGCCTGTCTCTTTGCGACGCCACCAGCTACGCTTTCGCCAATGAGGTTGACTGGAGTAAAATCGACGTTCTGACCTATTCCTGGCAGAAATGTCTGGGCGGCGAAGCGGCGCACGGCATGATGATTTTAAGCCCCAAAGCCGTTGCCCGTATTGAATCCTACGATCCGCCCTGGCCCATGCCCAAAATTTTCCGCCTGAAAAAAGGCGGCAAAATCAGCAAGGCGATTTTTGACGGCGACGTCATCAACACGCCTTCGATGATTTGCGTGGAAGACTATCTGGATGCGCTGGACTGGGCGGGCAAGATCGGCCTTGACGGTCTGATCAAAAGAAGCAAAGCCAACCTCAAGGCGGTGGAAGAGTGGGTTGCCAAAACCGACTGGGTTGAATTTCTGGCCGAAGACCCCAAGGTCCGTTCCAACACGTCTGTTTGCCTGTCCGTGACCCATCCCAAAGTTGCAGCTATGGGCGCAGACGAAAAAAGCAAATTCCTCAAGAGCATCACGTCCGACCTGAGCAAGAAAAACGTCGCTCACGACATCAACTCTTACAAGGACGCGCCCGCCGGCTATCGTTTCTGGTGCGGCCCGACCATCGAAGAGTCGGATCTCAAGGTGGCGCTGGCCGAGCTGGAAAAAGTTTTCATTGAAAAGGTGAAAAGCCTTTAACGCCGGAAATTTCTGGATGACGTTATGAAACGAGTATTAGTCAGCGATGCCATGGCTCCCGAAGTTGCGGAAATACTGGGCAACGCGCCGGGCATCAAAGTGGATGTCAAAACCGGCATGAAACCGGACGAGTTAAAGGCCGTTATCAAGGACTACGACGCGCTGATCGTCCGTTCATCGACCAGGGTCACGGCGGAGATCATTGAAGCGGCCGTCAAGCTTTCCGCCGTCGGCCGCGCGGGGACTGGTGTTGATAATATTGACATCCCGGCCGCCAGCAAACGCGGCATCGTTGTGATGAACACGCCGGGCGGCAACACCGTCACGACCGCCGAGCACGCCATCGCCATGATGGTGTCGCTCGCGCGCAAAATCCCGCAGGCCACCGCTTCCATGAAAGCAGGCCTTTGGGAAAAAGGCAAATTCATGGGCAACGAATACTGCAACAAGACGCTGGGCATCATCGGCCTGGGACGGGTCGGCGCCGTGGTGGCCGACCGCGCCATGGGGCTGAAGATGAACGTGATCGCCCATGATCCCTTCATTTCACCGGAAGTGGCGGAGCAAATGGGCGTGAAGCTGGTCAGTCTGGATGAACTTTACGCCCATTCGGATTTCATCACCGTTCATTCGCCGTTGTCCCAGGAGACAAAAAACCTGGTGAACGCGGACGCCTTCGCCAAAATGAAGCAGGGCGTTTTCCTGATTCACTGCGCCCGCGGCGGCATCGTCAATGAAAAAGCTCTTTATGACGCACTGAAATCCGGCAAGGTCGCCGGCGCGGCCATTGACGTTTTTGAAGAAGAACCGACCCAAAACATGGATTTGATCGGGCTTTCCAATGTCATCTGCACGCCGCACCTGGGCGCCTCCACCGATGAAGCCCAGACCAACGTGGCCATCGCCATTGCCCACCAGATTGCCGCCTACTTCGCCACCGGCGAAATCAAGGGTGCGGTCAATTTCCCCTCCGTCAGCGCGGACGTGATGGTGGTGATCCGTCCTTTTCTGGATCTGGCCGAGAAGCTGGGAACATTCCAGGCTCAGCTNNTGGAGCCGATTCTGACTGAAACCGTCAACTTCATCAACGCGCCGGTCATCGCCAGGGAAAGAGGCATCCGAATCATCGAAGTGAAAAGCTCTGAAACCAAAGACTACACGAACATGATTGACTTGACCGTGAAAACCTCCAAAGAAATCAGCCGGACGGCCGGCGCCGTATTCGGTAAAAACGATCTGCGGATCGTGCGGGTCAATGAATTTTCAGTGGAAATCGTGCCGGAGGGCTATATGCTGGCGGTCTCCAATGAAGACACGCCGGGTGTTATCGGCAATCTGGGAACCACGCTGGGCGGCAATAACGTCAACATCGCCCGTCTGCATCTGAGCCGTGATGCAAAGGCGAGAAGGGCGCTGGTTGTCCTGAACACCGATTCTCCCGTAGCATCGGACGTCCTGGATAAATTACGGAAATTACCGCACGTGATTTCCGTCACACCGATCAAGATGTAGGAAAGAATAGACTCATGGCCAATGTTGCGGTTGTAGGCACTCAATGGGGTGACGAAGGAAAAGGAAAAATTGTCGATCTTTATACGCTTGAGGCGGATGTTGTCGCCCGGTTTCAGGGCGGCAACAACGCCGGGCACACGATCGTGGTAAAAGGCAAAACCACCATTCTCCACCTGATTCCCTCGGGAATTCTGCATGATCATAAAATCTGCATCATCGGCAACGGTGTGGTCTTTGACCCGAAGGTTTTTCTTCAGGAAGTCGATGAATTAAACGAAGGGGGACTGCTTCCCGCCTCTACAAAGCTTTATATCAGCGAAAAAGCCCATGTCATTATGCCGTATCACCGCAGCATCGATCAGGCGCGCGAGGCCCGTAATTCCGCCACAAAAATTGGCACAACCGGCCGCGGCATCGGCCCGGCATACGAAGACAAGGTTGCCCGCACGGGAATTCGTGTGGGCGACTTCTATGAAACCCGGTTGTTTCTGGAGAAATTGCGTCATAGCCTTGAGGAGAAGAATTTCTTATTGAAAAATTATTTCGGCGCTGAAGTGCTGGACGCAAAGGCCATCGCCGACGAGTATCTGGCTTTTGCCGAAAAAATCAGGCATTACGTCGCCGATACATCGCTCATTCTGGATCGTGAAATCAAAAACGGCAGGAAAGTTCTTTTCGAAGGCGCTCAGGGATGCCATCTGGATATCGATCACGGAACCTATCCCTATGTGACCTCTTCCAATACCGTTTCCGGCAACGCGGCCTGCGGGAGCGGCGTCGGCCCCGGCGCTATTTCCACGGTTGTGGGCATTTGTAAAGCTTATACAACCAGGGTTGGGGAAGGGCCTTTTCCGACGGAATTAAAAGACGGCACAGGCGATTATTTGCAGAAAGTCGGCCAGGAATTCGGCGCGACGACCGGCCGCAAGAGACGTTGCGGCTGGCTCGACATGGTTTTAGTCCGCCAGGCCGTTCGCGTATCCGGTATTTCCATGCTTGCCGTCACAAAACTGGATGTTCTGACGGGGCTTCCCAGGCTTAAAATCTGCGTCGGTTATAAAACCGCGCAGGGAGACTTTACCGAAGCGGTTCCCGCCAGCCTGAAACTGTTTTCAACCTGCGAACCGGTGTATGAAGAACTGGACGGCTGGAAGGAAGATATTGCCGGCGCGCAAAAAATCAGCGACCTTCCCGCCAATGCACAAAAATACCTTAAGCGTTTAAAGGAATTATCCGGCGCCGGCATCGCGCTGGTATCCGTGGGCGCGGGGCGCGAAGAAACCATACAGCTGGAAAATCCCTTCGAAAACTGAAATATATCAGTTTCTTCTTGACAGGCCCTCAACGAGCTGTTAGAGAGCCTTGTTCTTAAATAACGCTCAAAACGTGGGCCGTTAGCTCAGCGGTAGAGCAGCGGACTTTTAATCCGTTGGCCGCGGGTTCAATCCCCGCACGGCCCACCAATTCATGAAAAGGAACAGGAGGTATTTTATGTATCGGATTGATCTGTTAAATAAAATTTCCGAAAAAGGGCTCAGCCTGTTTACTGAGAAATATGAATATCGTACGGATATTTCCGATCCTGACGGCATTTTGGTCAGAAGCAAGGAAATGAAAGAGATGACCCTGCCCTCGTCTTTGAAAGCCATCGCCCGCGCCGGCGCCGGTGTCAACAATATTCCCATCGACAAATGTTCGGAAAAAGGCATCGTCGTTTTTAATACCCCGGGCGCCAACGCCAACGGGGTAAAGGAACTGGTGATCATGGCCATGATATTATCGGCGCGAAACATACCGGACGCCATCGCCTGGACCAAAGGGCTGATCGGCGAAGGCGATAAGGTGCCCGATCTGATCGAAAAAGGAAAAGCCAAGTTTGTCGGCACCGAGATTCTGGGCAAGAAACTCGGCGTGGTAGGGCTGGGAGCCATCGGCACCATGTTGGCTAATGCCGCGGAAGGCCTGGGCATGGAAGTCTGGGGATACGATCCTTTCCTGTCCATCGAGGCGGCCTGGAGGCTCTCCCGCAATACCAAAAAGGCGCCAAGCCTGGACAAACTTCTTTCCGAGTGCGATTTCATCTCGCTGCATGTCCCCCAGAACAAGGACACCAAGGGATTTATCAATGCCGATAAGTTTGCCGTCATGAAGAAGGGCGCGGTGCTTCTGAATTTTGCCAGAGGCGGGCTTGTGGACACCCCGTCACTGAAGAAGGCCATTGCCGACGGTATCGTGAGCCGCTACGTGACGGACTTCCCGGACGAAGAGGTCATCAAAACGGACAAAGTCATCGTCATTCCGCATCTGGGCGCTTCCACCGAAGAATCGGAGGAAAACTGCGCCATCATGGCCACCATGGAGCTGATGGACTTCCTGGAAAACGGAAACATCAAGAACTCGGTCAACTTCCCGGAATGCGTCCTGGACAGGTCGGATAATGCCCGAATCACCATTTCGAACAAGAACGAGCCCGGCATGATCGAGAAGATCACACGCCTGCTGGCCGACAACAAGCTCAACATCGCCGATATGATCAATAAAAGCAAAGGCAATATCGCCTATAACATCATCGATGTGGAAGGTGCTATCAATCCCGACGACCTGGTAAAGAAAATCCAGTCTATCGGCGGGGTTTTGGGCGTCAGAGTGCTTTAAGAATTCCTCTGGCACGTTTTCTATTTATTCAAAAGGGGCTATGGTATTTTCCATAGCCCCTTTTAGTTTACTGATTCAGGTGACACAATCAGCTTACCAGGCAAATGCCTCTTCCGTAATTTCCAGAGTGGATTTCTCGCCCATCTTGACCGCTTCGCAGCGCGCCTTGACGGTGGTCAGAACTTCATCGGCAAAGAATTTGGCGGAGGCGATTCTGCCGCTATAGAAGGCGGCCTCCTTATCCGATCTCTGGAGCCCCTTCTGCTTGCCGATGGAACCGGCGCCGTTGGCCTCGTAAATGGCGGCAAGTTTTACCGAGGCGATATCAGCGGCCTGAATGAGCAAATGGCCAACGATGACATCTCCGAAGATCTCCAGAAACTTGCAGGCGTTCAGGACAGGCAGCAAAAAATCACCCGA
>DNYQ01000187.1 GCA_003506745.1 Syntrophaceae bacterium | reverse complement strand
ACCGATGGAGCCGTATTTGGGCGGCCGCCGTCCCGCCACATTGCCGCAGTTGACGGTCGTCGCTTCACTGAGCCCATAGCCTTCCCAGATATCAATGCCGTATTTTTTCTTCCAGCTGCGGGCAACCTCCAGGGGCATCGGCGCGGAACCGCAAATGCAGGTTCTGAGCGAACTTAAATCGTATTGGTCAATGTCCGGATGGTTCAAAAGCTGGATATACATGGTGGGAACGCCGCGAAATTCCGTGGCTTTGTATTTTTGAATAGCGCTCATGGCCTCAACCGTATCCCAGCGGCTGAGCATGACGATCTTGCCGCCCGCCAGAAATTCCAGATTGACGGCAAACACGCCGTAACCGTGGAACAAAGGAAGCGTGGCCAGCGAGACGCGATTTCTGTTGACGCCGAACACTTCGCCTTCCGTGACGGGACTTTTTGACTGCCCGCCTTCATGCTCCGTGAGCTTTCCCTTGGCCGTCACGCCCCAAGTATCCAGTAATACCAGATCAAAATAACCCGTTACATGCGTATACCAGTTGAAGTGAGTCAGCATCACGCCTTTGGGATTTCCGGTGGTGCCCGCCGTATAAATCATCACCGCCGTATCGTCGTTGTCCGTTTCCACGATCCCTATTTTTTCCGAAGCCTTCCGGGTTACCTCATTAAAGGAGAACATGCCGTCGGGAGCGGAATCTCCCACCATAATCACATGCTTCAGGCTGGGTGCTTCCTTGCGGGCCGCTTTGATGTTATCCAGATAAGTCATGTTGCTGATTAAGGCGGATAACCCGGCATCCTGATAAATGTAAGCAAGCTCGGGGATGCGCAAAGACGGGTTGATCGGGACTAATGTTGCCCCTGCCTTGAAAATGGCAAAAAAGGACTGCATGAGCTCGGGACAATTCAGCAACTGAACGCCAACCCGGTCGCCCTTCCTGATGCCCATATCTTTTAAGGCATTGCTCAGTTTATTGGCCATGCGGTTCATCTCAACATTGGTATGCCAGCGCCCGTCATGGTAAAGAAAATCGTATTCACCAAACCTTTGGATATTATCATCTGCAAAACGTCCAATATTCATTGCCACCCTCCAGTTTTCTCAAGAAAATAGTAGATTCAAGCCGCCTCACGGCGGCTTGAATCTACGACAATCTAAATTAAGTCGCCTTACGCTGCGGCAGGCTTCGGCTTCCTGCGCAGATAGACGTTGAAAATATCCTGGCGGATAAAAATGTAGATAAAGCCCGCCATCCCGACAAACTGGACATAAAACGTCGGGAACAGCATCAACCCGCCGCCCACCAGAGCGATCACCGTATCCCACCAGGGCATTTTCTTAGCCCAGTAACCGCTTAGCCCCGCTGCAAAAAGAACCAGCCCGGGGATGTAGAAGAAGAGCAGCTTGATCACCTGCCAGACGTCCCAGTATTCAGCAATCAAAAGCAGGGCCGGGTTGTAGGCAAAAAGGAAGGGGATGATATACGCCATGACCCCTAATTTGCAGGCAACCAGACCGGTCATAAACGGATCTTCCCCGGCGAGCTGCGCCCCCGCATACGAAGCGAAAGCTACGGGCGGCGTGATCGCATAAAGGGTGGCATAGTAAAAGACGAAGATATGTGCGACTGGCGCAATGACACCCAGTTTCATCAGGGCCGGCCCGAATATCGCGATGCCTGTGATATAGGCCGGAATGGAGGGCATTCCCATGCTGAGGATCAGGATGGCGACGGCGGAAAGCAAAAGGGCGATAATCAGCGAGTCCCGCCCCAGGGCAATGACCAGATTGGCAAACTTTAAATTCAGTCCCGTCTCGACGAGAAGTCCCGTAATCACACCTGCCGAGACGCAGGCAATGGAGATATAAACGGAGGTTTTTCCCGTCCTGGCCAGGATGGTATAGAACTTCTTGATGTTGAGCCGGTCGTTCTTCTTTCGCAGGAGGCCGAGCACCAGAGCCACGGCGCAGGCATAAAGAGCGGCCAGGCCCACCGGATAGAACATCACCAGGAGATAGATGAGGACGATCATGCTGACGATAAAGATGTAGAAGCCATTCGTCATAATCTTACTGTAAGCGATGGTGACCGCCTCTTGCGCCTGAATACCCCATTTGCGGGTTTCAAAATCAATCGTGCAGTAAAACGTGAAGTAGAACATCAAAGCGGGAAGCAGCGTGTACTGGCAGACCTTGATGTAGGGGACGCCCATGTACTGGGCGACGACAAAGGCCGCCACGCCGAGCATGGGGGGCATCAACTGGGCCACCGTTCCAACGACGGCGGCAATCGCTCCCGCAGTCCGTCCGGAATAGCCCACCTTCTTCATTTCCGGAATGGTGGGAAAGCCGATCAGATAGGTTGTGGACATGGGCAGACCGCTGGCCATGCCGACCAGGGTTCCGGCGACGATAGCCGTTTTGGCCGGCGCGCCGGGTGTGCGCCCCAGCAGGCGGTTGGCAAAGTCGAGGAACGTTCGGAGAATACCCAGTTCTTCGAGAATAACGCCATAGAGGATAAAGGGAAAGGCCAGCGTGATGACAACCCAAAGAGGGCTGCCGAAAATGCCTTTCGACGTGAGAAACATGGTGTCAATGATCCAGTCTGCGTCATAACCGGCATGACTGAAAGCTTGCGGCAGATGATTGCCGAAGGCTACATAAAAGAGCAAAACCAGACAAATAACGGCCATGGCGGTTCCCATGGCCCGCCGCGTAGCCTCCAGAACGGCAATCAGCGCAAGAATGCCCATGGTAAGTTCAAAAGCGGAAATTTCGCTGACATATTCGACGCGCGTGAGAATATGTTCGGCGTTGACGATCAGATAGCCGATGGAAACAATCGATATGGCGGTAAACAGCCAATCTACAAAATTAATTTTCATCCAGAAGGGGCTTTTCCCTCCGGAATACATCATAAAGGTCATGGGCAGGGCGAAAAAAAGAAAAATCGCCAGGGACAGGGCATATCCCAGTATCGGTCCCACAATAACGATTGACAGCACAAAAGCGGTTAAGGCTGCGCCGATCACAGACATGATGTGACCAGGAATGCCTGCAAGGTTCCTATTCACTGCATACCTCCTTCACTGGTTTGATAAATTGATCCGCGCCCCGGTATCATCAGGCGCGGATCGCACGGATTAGAGACCCTTCGAAAAAGACAGCTACTTAATGGCGCCTTTGGCCTTGTAATATTTCAGGGCTGCCGGATGCATCGGAGGCTGTTTTCCTTTGCCGTAAAGACGGGAAAGTTCTTTGGCGGTCATGCCCTTGAATTCGATATTGCCGACCTGGGCCATGGCGTCCATGTTTTTCACCAGCCCGTCGAGAATGACCGTAACCGTCTCGTCCGGAACATCAGCGCTGACCATCCAGACGGTGATGTCGGACAGGACTTTTGTGTCCTCGGTGATGCTGGCATGGAGTCCTTTCTTGACGGTGACGAGGAGCAGGGGGATTTCTTTCAGGACTGCCTCGGTGGGTTTGGGATCAAGCGCCAGAATGCGAAATTTTTTCTGGGACTCCAGCTCCGACAGGGCAGCCGATTGAGCGTTGGTTGCCATCGTGTAAGAGACGACATCCGCCAGGCCTTTGGCCAGCAGATCACAGGCTTCCTGGTACTTGCTGACCATATCGACCTTACCGCCGGCTTTTTTGATGCCGTCGTAAGTAACGCCATGGGCTTCCAGCATCTGCTCGGGAACATAGCGGGCGGTAAAGCCGGAGGGGTAGGTGACATAAGTAATCTTTTTGCCCTTCAGGTCGGAAATCTTCTTGTAAGGGGACTTGGCGTCAACCAGGAGAACATAAGCGGCCGTGGTCGTGTAGCAGAGCACTCGTGCTTTTTTTAGAGGTTCTTTGAAATACTCCGTCTTGCCGACAGTGGCGACAACCTTTCCGGTTGACATAGCCGGCAGATACGAGGCGAAGGTCAGGCCTAAAGGCGCTTTGCCGTTTTCAATCTGGATGACGTTGCTGATGGCGGAGCCGGTCATGGCATCGACATTGATGTCGAGCTTATTGGACGAGATGCCTGAAAAGGCTGCGGCTTGAGAATACCAGGTGGTCCCGGTGGGACCGGACAGGAATTTCATGCTTTTCAGGACCTCGCTCTGGCCGGAAACAGCGGATCCTATTATGAGTACGAAGCAAACTAAGACTGTGCGTATTACCGAATAAAACTAACCTTCATCTTTCCATCCTCCTCTATTAGTGAAATGAAAACATAAAACTGTTTTGAAACGGTACCTTGCCGGATGGCAAACCACATCGCTTTGTTGATTCTGTTTTATCACCTCCCCATTAATCTATTTTTGTATGTTTTTGAATCTACTTTGGCCTGTCCAATCCCTTCACCATTTGCGAGCGGATGATCCGGGGAAGGATCATCTGGTGCTGCGGGCAGATGGCGCGGGGGTTTTGATAGGCGCAGTTGGCAAAGCCCACCAGATAGCTGCGCAGTTCGTGGAAGCGCACGATTTCATCGACAAATCCCTTCCTGGCGCAGAACATCGGCCCCGACGTGTCGTCGTAGTGCTTCACCATTTCATTCATCTTGTCGATAATCGGCTGGAGGGGTTTCCCCGCATCTTTTTCCTTGACGAGCCTTCGGGCGTAACTGGCCACCGCGGCTGTTTCTCCGTGCATGACATTGATTTCCGTTGTGGCGGTTCCCAGTGAAAAAGCGTTGTTGTTGTTGGCTGTCGGGCCGCCCAGCACGTAATGCGCGGCCGCCGTCCCTTTGCGCAACACGACCAGCATCATCGGCAGGTGAGAATTTTCAATGGAGTAAATCAGCGACTGCCCCAGACCCAGCAGTTCCGCCTTTTCGGCAATGTCGCCCACGTCGATGCCGGACGTGTCCTGAAACCAGATCATCGGCACTTTGTCACGTGAACACAACGTCACAAACTCGCTCATCTTGATCAGACCCTGACGGTAAAGTTTGCCGCCCACGCCCATGTACTGGTTGGTGTACTCCGGGTAATTGGGGAACGCGCCCTGGCGGTTACCGACGACGCCCGTCAGATAGCCGTCCACTTTGACCAGGCCGCAATACATTTCCGGTCCAAAGCCGGGGCGGAACTCCAGATGCTCGGAGCCGTCAACCAGGCGCGCCAGCACCTGCTCAAAATCATACACCCGCTTTTTGTTCACGGGAATGATCGAAGCAATTTCCGACGGGGAATAAGCCGGCTGGGCCGGCTGGGCCACACGGAAGAAACGCGGGTTGTAGGCGGGCAGATCGTCCATATAATCCTTGATCGCGTCCAAGACCTGGGTTTCTTCGTCAAAAACCGCGCGGAAAAATCCGGTGACGTCGTAGTGGACTTTGACGCTGCCGGGCGGGACGGATTTGAAATGCCTTGTGGCGTTGATGATTTCTTCCGCGCCCGCTTCGTCAAACGATCCTTTGGGGGACATGCCGCTCACGATGCCGCCGCCGCC
>DNYQ01000137.1 GCA_003506745.1 Syntrophaceae bacterium | reverse complement strand
TTTGCTGTCAAAGTCGGGAATTATCATGAAAATGACAGGGAGTTCAGAGAAAAATCATAGAAATTAAAAAAAGCCCTTGACTTTTTTAGGGGGGGGTAAGACACTCTTAAATCAATAGATGGGGCTGAATGGAATAATGGGGACGGTTCTATTAATTGACGGAGAAATATTTGTTTTACCCTGCTATACAGCTTTTCGTGTTTTTCCAGATCGAACTTGCAATTGAAGCCCCAGCGCTTTGACCACTTTCAACACGGTGGAAAGCTCAGGATTGCCCTGAGCGGATAAAGCTTTGTAAAGACTTTCCCGGCCAAGGCCGGTTTTTTTAGCGAGCAGAGTCATGCCTTTGGCTCTGGCAATATCACCAAGCGCTGTGGCGATCAATCCGGAATCGTTTTCTTCCAAAGCTGCTTCCAGGTAAGCTTCCATATCGGCTTCTGTTTTTAAATGATCAGCGGCATCCCAAGCGCTTGTTTTTTCTTTTCTCATTTTTTCATACCTTCGAATGCGAATATCAATCCGAACTCGGGCATTACGGTCTTTTAGTTTATCAAACCACTTCCGGTAATGTTCCGTCTGCAGGATTTCTATCATGCCGGCTATTGTATGTTATAAGATACATTCTGTCAAGAACCCCTTTGGCTTTCCTTACTTGTTCATCTTGTAACATTCAGTTATAATTACCTCATGAAGTTATACAAACTGATAGACCATACCGCCGATCTGGGGATTGAAGTAACAGGGCGAACGAAGAAGGAGTTGTTTACGAAAGCTACATTGTCTCTTATGGACATCGTGGTGGAAAGAAAAGGAACAGGGGCCGGTGTGAAAGAAAAAGCGCTCACCGTGGAAGGTTCCGATCCGGCGGATTTGCTGATTAATTTTTTGCGGGAGATTTTGTATCTTTTTAATGGAGAGGCGTTGATCGTCGGGGAGTGTGAAATTACAAAGTGCGGCAATAAGGCATTAGACGCAAGATTATTGCTTGAGCCATACAACAAAAAGAAGCATGTGATGAAGACAGAGATCAAGGCCGTTACGTATCACGGGCTGGCTGTTAAAAAGACGAAGAAGGGGTGGAGGGCGAGGGTGATTTTCGACGTTTGAGCACGTCTTCTTAAAATGTCCATATACATCGTTGTGCTTCATCCCTCGTCATTGCGGCGAAAGGTACGCCTCCACTCCTCGAGGATTCGCGCGCCTTGTCTCTGGCGCATTTTAAGACGCCGTAAAGTAAGTGGACTAAAGGCGTGCAGATGGATAAGCGGTGTCACAATAGAGGGAATCAGTATAAAGGTCGTCATACCGGCGGAGGCCGGTATCCAGAAACAATTGATTTTCCTGGATTCCGTGTCGCGCTCCGCTTGCACGGAATGACAAGAAAGGTAATTACAACACAGTACGGGAATGATCGCAGTAAGGATAGTTGAAGAGAAAGTATCATGTCGGAAATTATTTTAGAAAAACTTGATGACAATCGGTGGTTGCTGCCCCGGACCGGCGCCATGCGTGTGCCCGGCATCATCTATGCCAATGAAAAAATATCCGGCCTGCTGAAAAACGATGAAAGTGCCAAACAGGTGGCCAATGTGGCGCAGCTGCCGGGCATCGTTAATTTTTCACTGGCCATGCCGGATATTCACTGGGGCTATGGCTTTCCCATTGGTGGCGTGGCGGCCTTTGATCTGGACACAGGCGTGATATCGCCGGGCGGTGTGGGCTACGACATTAACTGCGGCTGCAGGCTTTTGGCCACGGAACTCACGCTTCACGACATTAAAGATAAAGTTAAGGATTTAACCACGGCTTTATATCAACGGATTCCAACAGGTGTCGGCTCCACAGGTTATGTTAAACTTTCCGGCAAGGATCAGAAAAAAGTGTTGGAGGAAGGCGCGGGATGGGCGGTCAAAGCCGGTTTTGGATCGGCGCAGGATCTGGAAACCACCGAAGACGGAGGATGCATCAGCGGGGCGGATCCGGAGCATGTTTCAGCGCGCGCCCTGGAGAGGGGAAAGCAGCAATTGGGTACACTGGGTTCCGGCAATCACTTCCTGGAAATTGAAGTTGTTGAGGAAATCTTTGATGAAAAAGCGGCGCAGGCGTTTGGTTTGCGCAAAGGCCAGGTTGTTGTCATGATCCATACCGGGTCGCGCGGCCTGGGCTATCAGATTTGCGACGATTATCTGGCGTTGATGGTTAAACACCAGGCTGAAACGGGCATCGCATTGCCTGACCGCCAACTGGCGTGCACGTATCTGGACTCCGGGCGGGGACGCAATTATCTGGCGGCCATGGCCTGCGGCGCCAATTATGCGTGGGCCAACCGGCAAATCCTGATGCATCTCACGCGCGAGGTTTTCGAAAAATTCCTGAGAGTCGCACCGCGGGAACTGGGCATGCGTCTGGTGTATGACGTCTGCCATAACATTGCCAAAATTGAATCCTTCACCATTGCCGGAGTGGAAAAGAAACTCTGCGTGCACCGCAAAGGCGCAACGCGGGCCTATCCGGCGGGTCATGATGCGGTTCCCGCCCGTTATCGCAGCGTCGGCCAGCCGGTGCTGATTCCGGGCGATATGGGAGCAGGCTCTTACGTGCTGGTCGGCCAGGAAAAAGCCATGCAGGAAACTTTCGGCAGCGCCTGCCACGGGGCGGGCCGGGTGATGAGCCGGACGCAGGCGGTTAAATCCAGCCGGGGCCGTTCCATCAGCCGCGAACTTGCCGATCAAGGTGTTTTGGTGATGTCTGGAAGTAAAGGAACGCTCAACGAAGAAATGCCCGAAGCCTATAAAAACTTAAATGATGTCGTTGGGGTGGTTCATGACGCCGGCATTGCGAAAAAGGTAGCACGGCTGAAGTCCATCGCCTGCATCAAGGGATGACTCCTTAAAATGCCCATATACAGCGTTGCGCTTCATCCGTCGTTGTTGCGGCGTATAACCTGAAGGTCACAAGCATACAAAGTACGCCTCGCGCCTCCAGATTCGCGTGCCTTGCCTCTGGTCATTTTAAGAAGCCATCGATTCGTGATCCATTTTGTAGGCAACAGCTTGTGATCTCAAGCCACTTCAGGGTGGTTATATACAGAAACGGTCCCTTACGGCTCTTTTATTTTTCTGTTCGATTTGACTTTTTTACCAAGCCAGCATAAGAAGTCTTATCAATAAAATTTGGAGACCGGCATGACGGAAATTCTTTTTGACGAAAATATCGATTGGGATGCGAGAGTCCTGTGCAGCGATGAGTCCTGTATCGGCACCATTGGCGCGGACGGCAAGTGCCGCGAGTGCGGCAAGCCATACGAAGGCGCTCTTCCGGAAGGTCACGGTCAAGAGACCATTAACGTTGCCGCCGCTGAAGAAACAAAAACCATTGCGACGCAAGACGCAGATCCCGATGATAATTGGGACAAAAGAGTCTTATGCAGCGACGGCGCCTGCATCGGCGTTATC
>DNYQ01000050.1:2862-5204 GCA_003506745.1 Syntrophaceae bacterium | reverse complement strand
GGTGGCAGTGCCAACGGCGGCGGCATTTTTCACGTCAACGGGTTTCTTCTTCGCTTTCATGATGCCGGGCAGCGACGCATAACGCGGCTCGTTGAGGCCCTTCTGACAGGTCACAACACAGGGCAGAGCCGTTTCAATCAGAAGCTGTGCGCCTTCAATGGGGCGAATGACTTTGACTGAGGAACCGGCGAAATCCAGTTTGGTTACCAGCGTCAACTGCGGCAGCCCCAGGGCTTCAGCCAGCATGGAACCAACCTGTCCCGAGTCATCATCAATGGCGCGCTGACCGCAGAAAATGATGTCATGCGGCAGGGGTTTGATGACGGCTGCCAGCGCATTGGCCGTGACAAACGCGTCCGCATTGTCAAAAGCGGGATCGCAGATGTGCACGCCCTTGTCGGCGCCCATGGCCAATGCCGTACGGATGGTTTCCATGGCCCTTGCGGGACCCACGCAAACGATCGTGACATCGCCGCCGTTCTTCTCTTTCAGTTTCAGTGCTTCTTCTACGCCAAATTCATCATAGGGATTCATAACCCACTTGATCTGGCCTTCCTCGATGCCTGAACCGTCAGCTTTGACTTTGATCTGTGCTTCGGTGTCCGGCACTTGCTTCACGCATGCAATAATATTCACTGTCAAAAACCTCCTTCTCCTGCACGTCGCACAGATGGGGCGATTCGTGCATTTAAAATTTTCTTCTTTTCTCTAAAAATGCCCGATTCTCTGTGAAGAGAACCGGGCATCCATACTACTGTCTGTTTTTGACGATATCGTCAACCACGGACGGATCGGCCAGCGTGCTGGTATCCCCCAGGTTGCCGAGGTCGTTCGCGGCGACTTTCTTCAATATTCTTCTCATGATCTTGCCGCTGCGTGTTTTGGGGAGACCATCAGCCCACTGAATCTTGTCGGGGGTGGCGATGGGTCCGATGACCACGCGGACATGAGCAATCAGTTCTTTTTTCAGAGCGTCGGTTTTCTCGACGCCGGTCTTCAGGGTAACATAGGCATAAATACCCTGGCCTTTGATGTCATGCGGCATGCCGACAACAGCGGCTTCCGCGACGGCCTTGTGAGCCACCAGAGCGCTTTCGACTTCGGCAGTGCCCATCCGGTGACCGGATACGTTGATCACGTCGTCGATACGGCCGGTAATCTGATAGTAACCATCTTTGTCACGGCGGCAGCCGTCGCCGGTGACGTAGTAGCCGGGGAACTGTTCAAAGTAGGTTTCCTGGAAGCGCTTGGGATCGCCGTAAACGCCTCTCATAATGCCGGGCCAGGGAACTTTGATGCACAGAGCGCCGCTGGCGACTGTCTCTTTGAATTCCTTGCCTTCGTCATCAACCAGCACGGGCTGGACACCGAAGAAGGGCAGGGTGGCCATGCCGGGTTTGATTTCAATGGCGCCGGGCAGCGGGGTGATCAGGATGCCGCCGGTTTCCGTCTGCCACCAGGTGTCCACGATCGGGCATTCGCCGCGGCCGATCAGATTGTAATACCAGTTCCAGGCTTCGGGGTTGATCGGCTCGCCGACGGTGCCCAATGTCTGCAGGCTGGAGATGTCGCACTTCTTAACGAATTCATCGCCTTCTTTGGCGATGGCGCGGATAGCGGTGGGAGCGGTGTAGAAAATGTTGACTTTGTATTTTTCAACCACCTGCCAGAAACGGCTGTAGGTCGGATAGTTGGGAACGCCTTCAAACATGACGGAGGTTGCGCCGTTGCAAAGAGGCCCGTAAAGAATATACGTGTGACCGGTGACCCAGCCCAGGTCGGCGGTGCACCAGTAGATGTCGCCGTCATGATAGTCAAAAACGATTTTCTGGGTGTAGGAGCCGTAAACCAGGTAGCCGCCCGTGGTGTGCATAACGCCTTTGGGCTGTCCGGTGGAACCTGACGTATAGAGGATGAACAGAGGATCTTCAGCATCCATCCANNCGGCCGGCCACCATATCGCACTTAATCTTGTCGCCCACGCGGTTGACCACGATTACGCTTTTAATCGAGGGGCAGGACTTCAATGCTTCATCAGCGGTGGCTTTCTGGGGAACGGCCTTGTTGCCGCGGAAGGTGCCGTCGCAAACGACCAGCACCTTAGCTTCACCGTTGACAATTCTGTCTCTGAGCGCATCGGCGCTGAAACCGCCGAAAACAATGCAATGAACGGCGCCGATACGGGAACAAGCCAGTGCGGCGATTCCCAGTTCTGGAACCATCGGCATGTAAAGGCAAACACGGTCGCCCTTCTGGACGCCCTGAGCCTTCAGAACATTGGCGAATTTGCAGACTTCTTCATACAGCTGCTTATAGGTGATGGCTCTTTCTTCACCCGGTTC
>DNYQ01000050.1:0-2822 GCA_003506745.1 Syntrophaceae bacterium | reverse complement strand
GCTCCTCTGCCGCTTACCCAGGCCTTCTTTTTTGCCGCTTCCGGGATTGGGTATATTTCCTTCAATTGAACTTTTGCATCCGCCATGTTAAGTCTTCCTCCTAGTCTAAAATTTTTGTTTATTGCAACGTTTACCTAACGTTTCGCCATAAAACGTATTTCTTTTAACTTCGGGATTAAGTCTGCAACACGAAAGCTTTCGGTACGCTTAAGGTGCGCAATGAGTATGCCAACTCACTGGAGTTGAGGTGTACACTGCCATCCGTGAACACGTTAAAACTTTATTTTACCTTAAGCCGCGACGCGCCGGGGAAAGCTCGCCTGCGTCACTTTTATTAAAGAATTAACTGTTTGCCCCTGATACGCATATTTAGAAACGGGGCATCACTTTTTCAAGTGCTGAAAATACTGAATCTTACTGATTTATGAGCCTGAGGTCAAATTTTGACCGCAAGTCAATCCATCCTTCGGGACTCCCCTACCCTAATATCCATATCCTGTCAAGAAATATTTAGAATAGCAATGAACCCCTGACCACCACCCTCGTCACCATGGAAGCAATAATAATACATCAATGTAATTAATAAGTTAAGATAACAGAAAGCGTGAGCGACAAGCATCGGGTGGCGAATGACAAGTGGCGGTTCAGCAGTTCTCGGGTAAGCCTGTCCAAGGACTGTCTTGCGGATAGGGCAACCGGAACAAAAAACCCGCTTGACTATTGTCTCGGATTGTGACCATGTGACGACCACAAGCGTGCTGTTTTTTAGAATATTGACCTTTTTTTAATCAATGAGACGCAACCACCGGAACCATTTTTTGTCCTGGTGGTTTTTTGTTTACCAACCCGCGCTGACGTAATGATGAATGCGCATTCGCGGATGGTATCGATAAACCGGGCAGCAACCCGGCCAAGTGAGGCATACAGGCCCTCCCTTCAACCTTCCTTCTCAATCAGGAGCTGGATGGGGGTGATAACGATGCTTTGTGGAACCCCGCGGGGGAACGAAGGTTTAACTTATGCCCGGCCATTGGCATAAAAAAGAAAGGGAACTAAAATGAACAAGAATTTGTATGTCGGCAACCTGTCTTTCAAGGTCACGGATGAAGACCTGAAGACGAATTTTTCAGAAGCGGGTGAAGTCGCCTCTGCATCCATTATCAAAGACAAATTTACCGGCCAGTCCAAAGGATTCGGTTTTGTCGAAATGAAAACGGAAGAAGGCGCAACCGCGGCTATTCAGAAATTTAATGGCGGCATGCTGGACGGCAAGGCCATCACCGTCAACGAAGCCAGGCCGAAGAAGGACTTCGGCGGTGGAAATCGTGGCGGCGGCGGCGGATACCGTGGCGGCGGCGGGGGTGGAAATCGTGGCGGCGGCGGTGGAAACCGCGGCGGCAGATACTAGAATCCGCTAAGCATCAAATAAAAACAAAGAGCAGAAGGTATTCAGCCTTCTGCTCTTTGTTGTCAACAACCTTCCGTTGTCCACTCTCCGAAAATGGACCTCATCCAAAGACCAAATATCAACATTTTTTTATTCCTCAGTCGCACCGATCATGATGGCTCCGGTTGCCAGATGAGAAATACCCAGAACCTGTGCGATTGCACAACATTCATAATTCATGGCTTCCGTCACGATGTAATGTTCGACAAAACTCATCCCTGTTCCGCCATACTCTTTGGGAATGTTCGTGTACATCAATCCCAATTTATGGGCCTTTTTCGCAATTTCCTCAGGATAGGTGCCATCCCGATCATATTCGATGGCGACGGGCTTAATCTCCCTGGCTGCAAAATCGCGCGCCATTTCTAAAAGAGCCTTTCGCTGGCTGTTCAAACTGAAATCAATCATTCAAGTTATTCTTTTCTTTTCGCTATTTCTTTTCTTCCTTGATGCCGGCGATATTCTTGGCCAACTTCTTCTTTTGCTCCAGGTTGCCCTGACGGGCGATCATGATCCGCTGCGCCTGAGGCGATCCTGCGCCATGCATCGATTCCGTCCGGTAACCGACGGCCGCCGTGCCCAGGGTCAGGTCTTCGTCCTGGACCATTTTCATGAATTTGATGAATCGTTCATGATACTTGGTGCCCAGTTTCTGGTCCATTTCGTAGGTGGTGCTGTCGACGGCGTTCATGGCGTCCATGCCTACGCACCGCTGGAAGCAGGATGCGGTCTGCTGGCCCAAAAGGCGCTGCATTTTGACTTTTTTGATCAAATCGTCGGTGCTCTGATGCAAGTGGGTGAATCGGTTGACTTTGTTCCCCGTAAGATGGGATGTGGCTGTCATGAGGTCTTCATGCTCGGGTTTCTGGGCCAAGGCATAGGTCATTTTGACGGAGTTCAGGGATGGACGGATGATGGGGTTGTCCACCCAGTTATTCACGAGTTCCCCCATGAGGTAGATCTTGAAGTTCATCTTACGCATGCTCTCTTCGTACTGCTCTGGCGTCTTAAGGGCCATGTCTGTTTCCTCCTGAAAAAAATCTTTCTATTGATAATACAGCCGACGGAAATCTCTTTTGAGATCCGCTCTGAAGTTTGGATGAGCAATGTTGATGAGTTCTTTTGCTCTTCCCTCAATCGTTTTCCCCATTAAATTTGCAACGCCGTATTCCGTAATAATATAACACACGTCGGTGCGATCAGTTGTTACCGCTGCGCCTTGTGTGATGAGGGGATGAATTCTGGATATGGTTCCGTTGACCGCCGTTGAGTGCAGGGCAATAATGGACCTTCCCCCATTCGACCAGGCCGCGCCTCTCACAAAATCCGGCCGACCGCCGGCGCCGCTGTATTGCGCAAAGCCGATGGTATCCGC
>DNYQ01000280.1 GCA_003506745.1 Syntrophaceae bacterium | reverse complement strand
TTTTAAAAATTCTTCCAGCCAGAGAATGGCGTCAATATCCAGATGGTTGGTGGGCTCATCCAGCAGCAACACATCGGGATCGGCAGCAAGCGCCCGCGCCAGAAGCACCCGGCGCTTCAACCCGGCCGAGAGCAGAAGAAATTCGGCATTTTCATCGAGGCTTACGCGCGAAATCACCTCTTCCACCTTTTGATGATACTGCCAGGCGCCGGCCGCTTCCAACCGGTGCTGGACCTGCTCGATTTTTTTCAAAAGCCGATCATCGCCGCCTGAATGCAGCCGCAGGGTCAGGTCATGATATTCGTGAAGTAAATCAAGATGTTGCTGACAGCCACCGGCAACAACGTCATAGACGGTTCCGCGAAGATCGGGTACGTCCTGAGGCATGACGGAAACATGAATATTTTTATCGCGGGAAATTTCACCGTCATCCGGCGGAATCTCGCCGGAAAGCAGTTTCATCAGGGTTGATTTGCCCGAACCGTTTCGCCCCATAAGACCGATGCGCTCCCCGGCTTCGATTTGCAACGATGCCCCGTCCAGCAGGAGCGGCCCGCCGAAACTTATTGAAATATTATTAACCCAAATTAACGCCATAGCCGTCCTTATCACATAAATGACTGCCGTGCATTACGGTTGGCCAAAAATGACGATATTTTACTTTAGAAAATTGATTTCGATAAAATCGGAAATTGCTTTGGGATGATTAAGATCGAGGCAGGGAACATCCACGTCCAGTTTCACATCCGAAGCCACAGCCACCAGGCCGTCTTCTTTTTTGCTGATCAGTTCCCTTTTGAGTTCGGAACGGAACACTTCGATCTTCGGATAGTCGTTGACCTTAAATCCCTCGGTGAGAATGATATCCGCATCGTGAATAAATTTATCCCGGATTTCATCAAAGGAATGATCGTGATCCACATCCTGAACAAGCGCAAGCTGATGCGGCGAGGAAACGACGGTGATCAGCGCGCCCGCCTTTTTGTGCCGGTAACTGTCCTTGCCTTCGTGGTCGATATTAAAACCATGCCGGTTGTGCTTGATCGTGGCGACGCGATAGCCCCGGCCGGCCAGATCGGAAATAATTTTTTCCAGCAGAGTCGTCTTCCCGGAGTTGGATTTGCCGACAATGGATACAATGGGAATCATTTTTATCATGAATTTCCTTTATTTGACGGCTACATACCATAATCCGGCCATGCTGCCAAATTTTTAAATCATTCATTAAGATTGCTTGACATCATTTAAGCGTCTGTAGTATAGAACAATCGTTCTATAAATTTAAACAGGTCAAAAGGGCAGCCTGTGGAAACTCCTTTAAAAGACAAGATCATCAAAATACTGGCAACCGGCTTCGGCGCGGGGCTGTCACCCATCGCTCCGGGAACGGCGGGCACGCTGGCCGGCGTTTTGATTTGTCTTCTTTCCTACCCGCTTCCGGGTTTTTTCCGCTTTTTCTTTGTGGTTGCAATATCAGCGGTCTCTGTTTATGTTGCCGGACAGGCGGAAACACTTTACGGAAAAACAGACGACCAGCGGATTGTCATAGACGAAATTGCGGGTTTTCAGGTTGCCATGCTGCCCGTGACCATTACCGGTCTGCATCTACTATTGGCGTTTGTCCTTTTCCGGATTTTTGACATCTGGAAGCCTTTCCCCCTGAAGCGTCTCCAGAATGTTCACGGCGGCTGGGGCGTGGCGGCCGATGACCTCGGCGCGGGTATATACGCCGGAATTATAATGTTTTTATCCACTTTAATGATTAAATTTTGAGATACGCCATACGGATATTTTATAGCACTGAAGGTGAACTATGAAAATTGGCATACTGACCATTGGCAACGAGTTGATGAACGGGCGCATCGCCGACACAAATTCATCTTTTATCGCGCGGGAAATGAATTTGCAGGGCTGGCAGGTTGAAACAATGATGTCTGTCGGCGACGACTTTGAAACCATTAAAACGCGCCTGCATTATCTTTTAACTTTTACCGACGCGGTGATTTGCACCGGCGGCCTGGGACCGACGGCCGACGACATTACAACGGCCGCGGTGGCCAAAGCGTTCGATCTTCCCCTGTATACGGATGAAAAGGTTCTGGCGTGTCTGAAAGAGCTATTCATCCGCTTTAACCTGCGCTGGACGGACAATAACGCCAAACAGGCCGTGTTTCCACAGGGCGCGGAAGTGATTCCCAATCCCGTCGGCACCGCCGCGGGATTTGTCTTGCCGGTTCAGGAAAAGCTCGTTTTTGTCATTCCCGGCGTTCCGTCCGAAACATACCGGATGCTGCCCGAAGGCGTTATTCCCGTTTTGCGCCGGTATTTCCCTCAACCCGTCCGGCATAGCATCAAGCAAACCATTAAAAGCTTCGGTCTCGGGGAGGGAACGGTGGATCAAAGGCTGGCTGATGTAAATTTTGACGCGCTGGGCGTCAGCGTGGGATTTTATCCCGTGTTTCCCGAAAATCACCTCGTGCTGATCGCGCGTTCCGATTCCCTGGAACAGGCAGAGAAAAATATGCAAAAGGCTGTTGATGAGGTGACAGCGCGTCTGTCCGACTCCATTTTTGGCTACAGCGAAAAAACGCTGGAAGAGATCATCGCCGAGGCGCTCACGGAAAAGAGGCTGACCATTGCCGTGGCTGAATCCTGCACGGGCGGGCTCATCGCCAATCGCCTCACCGATGTTCCGGGCAGCTCCGTTTATTTTGAACGGGGCCTGGTCACCTACAGCAACGAAGCCAAAATTCAACTGCTGGGGGTGCCGCCTGAAATCATCAAACAGCACGGCGCCGTGAGTGAAGAAACGGCGCGCCTGATGGCCGAAGGCGTCCGCAGGATCGCCAAAACAGCCCTGGGTCTGTCTTCCACCGGCATTGCGGGACCAACCGGCGGATCGAAAGAAAAACCGGTCGGCACGGTTTATGTGGCGCTGACCGACGGCGCTCAGACCATCTGCCGTCATTATGCCTACCGTTGGGACCGCAAGAGAAACAAACTTGTGTCTTCCGAAGCGGCGTTGTTTTTGCTCAAAAATTATTTACAAGGAAAAGTTTAACGCATGGCCGATCCGGAAAAAAATATTCGCGCTTTTCTGGCCATTGAACCGCCGGAAGGCATTTTACAATCGCTGATCCGCTTGCAGGAAAAACTGAAAACGGAAATCAGCGGGCGGATAAGCTGGACCAGGCAGCAAGGGCAGCATCTGACATTGAAATTTTTTGGCGACATTTCCGCGCCGGATGTCGAGTCAATCAGCCGGGCTGTGCAAAACCGGGTTGCCCCGGGATGGTCTTTGAATCTGAAAATTGAAAAAACGGGCGTATTCCCGGATGCCCGCAAGCCACGGGTTCTCTGGTGCGGCGCCACAGGCGATGTGGAAAAGCTCTCCGTCCTCCAGAAGCAGTTGGACGGTGATTTCGAGGAGATCGGCTTCCCCCGGGAAGACCGGCCCTTCCAGGCTCATCTGACGCTGGCCCGGATTAAAGATCCGCGCGGCGTATCGGGAATCCGTGAAGCCCTGACCAAACACAACGCGTTTGCCGCAGGGGAATTTTCGGTCGGGGAACTTATTTTATTTCAAAGCAAACTGACGCCGCAGGGCGCAATTTATACAAGGCTGGCAACTTTTTCGACGGCTGCATTAGATTTGTGAGAGTTAAACATGCCCCGGAAGAACGAAATAATATTTAGCGGAGAATATGTTGCTCTTTTAAGTGACATTAAAAAGAGAATAATTTCCGCGCGTATTAAAGCAGCGCGTTCCGTCAACAAGGAGTTGATTAGACTCTATTGGGAAATAGGAAAATTAATAGCTGAAAAGCAAGTTAGGTACGGCTGGGGACAAAGTGTTGTTGAACAACTTGCCTTGGATTTAGCCAACTATTTTGAAGGGCTTGAGGGTTTTTCAGCAAATAATCTCTGGCGTATCCGCAATTTTTATCTGGCATATAAAGACACGGCAAAACTTGCACAGCTTGTGCAAGAAATTCCGTGGGGTCAGAATATTGTTATCTTGCAGATGGTAAAAGATGCCCGAGAAAGAGAATATTATATTCACTCCACAATAGAAATGGGCTGGTCAAGAAATGTGCTTCTGAACCAGATCAAAGCCGATGCGTACCGGATAAGCTTGAAGAAAAAACAGCATAATTTCGAAAAAGCACTACCNNATTGGGTTCGGGTTTTTCTTTTATCAGCAATCAATACAGACTGGAGTTAGAAGGCGATGAATATTTTGTTGATCTTTTGTTCTTTAATCGTAAATTAAAATGCCTGATGACTTACGTAAAACACCTATCAAAATTTATATCAAAAAACTAAAGAGTTAAGGAGGAAATCTTATTATGTGCGCAGATATGGACAGGTCAAAAGCCGTGGATTTGGCGATCACGCAGATTGAAAGGCAATTCGGCAAGGGCTCGATTATGAAGCTGGGCAGCTCGGAGCGTGTGGCCGATGTTCCGGCAATATCCACCGGGTCGCTGAGCCTCGACATCGCGCTCGGGACGTTCGGTGTTCCACGCGGCCGGGTCATCGAAATTTACGGACCGGAGTCGGGCGGAAAAACAACGCTGGCTTTGCACGTTGTTGCAGAAGCCCAGAAGAAAGGCGGCATCGCGGCTTACATTGATGCCGAACATGCCCTGGATGTCACGTATGCCAAAAATATCGGCGTCAACACCGACGATCTTTTAATTTCCCAGCCGGATACGGGTGAACAGGCGCTGGAAATTGCAGAAACGCTGGTGCGTAGCGGCGCACTGGATGTTCTGGTGGTGGACTCTGTTGCGGCGCTTGTCCCCAAGGCGGAACTGGAAGGCGAGATGGGCGACGCCCAGATGGGTCTTCAGGCAAGATTGATGTCCCAGGCCCTGCGCAAACTGACCGGCGCGATCAGCAAATCCAAAACCACCGTCATTTTCATTAATCAACTGCGCATGAAAATCGGCGTGTTCTTCGGCAATCCGGAAACAACCACCGGCGGCAACGCGCTGAAATTTTATTCCTCCCAGCGTCTCGACATCCGCAAGATGACCTCCATTAAAAACGGCCAGGATGTCATCGGCTTCCGGACGAAAGTAAAAGTCGTGAAAAACAAGCTGGCCCCTCCCTTCCGGGAAGCGGAATTTGATATTATTTTCGGCGAGGGCATCTCGCGCGAAGGCGACGTACTGGATCTGGCATCGGCAAACGGCATCATTGAAAAAAGCGGCGCCTGGTATTCCTACAAAGGAGACAGGATCGGTCAGGGACGCGATAATTCCCGCGTTTTTCTGAAAGAAAATCCGGACGTCATGTCGTCCATCGAAAACGACGTCCGCAATAAGCTGGGCATTGTCGTCAAAGATCAGGAAGAATAATGTGAAAGTCTTGGATCTGGCGGCGGCCCTTCAAAAAGCCTATCGGCTTTTGTCGCTCAGGCCGCATTCGGAAAAAGAACTCGAAAAAAAGCTGCGGGAAAAAGGGTTTCCCGCAGCCGTCATAAAAGAAGCACTGGAAAAACTCCACGATTTGAAGTATCTCAACGACGCGTCTTTTGCCAATAGTTGGGCGCGCAATCTGGCGGTCAATAAACTTCAGGGAAATCGGAAAATAATAGCCGGCTTGCGGGAAAAAGGCGTGCAGGGCCGGCTGATAGACGATGCCGTCGCGTCGGCCCGCCGGGAACTTCCGGAAGAGGAAGCGATAGGAATTTTAATTAAAAAAAAGGCGGCCAAAAAGAAACGGACCGCCCCGGATGTCAAGGAAAAACACAGAATATTTCAAAGCCTGATGGGACGGGGTTTTCCACCGGGCCTGATTTTAAATAAACTGGGAGAACGTGAGGAAGATATTGATGGTTAAGACGGGCGACGCGATCAGGGAAAGTTTTTTGAAATTTTTTGAAAGCAAAGGGCATACACGGGTGGCGAGTTCATCGCTCATTCCCAAAGACGATCCCACGCTGCTTTTTACCAACGCCGGCATGGTGCAGTTTAAAAACGCATTTTTAGGCCTGGAAAACCGCGGCTATACGCGCGCGGCCACCTGTCAGAAATGCGCGCGCGCCGGCGGCAAGCACAACGACCTGGAAAATGTCGGCGTCACCGCGCGTCACCACACCTTTTTCGAAATGCTGGGCAACTTCTCCTTCGGCGACTACTTCAAGGAGGAAGCCATCGCCTGGGCATGGGAATACCTCATTGATGTTGTGAAACTGCCCAAAGATAAACTCTGGGTAACCATTTTTGAAAACGACGACGAGGCCTTTAAAATCTGGCATGAAAAAATGAAGGTTCCGACGGACCGTATCGTCCGCATGGGAGAGAAAAGCAATTTCTGGATGATGGGCGAGACCGGCCCCTGCGGGCCCTGCTCGGAAATCATCTATGACCAGGGTGAAAACACAGGCTGCGG
>DNYQ01000296.1 GCA_003506745.1 Syntrophaceae bacterium | reverse complement strand
ACATGGCGGTCGGATCAAGCTGCAGGAGCTGATAAGGTTCGATGACGGGATCATACCAGCCGTCGCCTTCTTTGTATTTCATGGTAAACATGTGATCGGTAAAGTGTTTGCCAAAACCTAATTTGGCTGAATCAGGCTTGGGCTTCAGGTATTTCGGCAGTGCCTTGACAATTTTAATTTTCATGAGAACCCCTTAATTCATTGGTCTTCCAACCTGTAGCGTTGGTGAAATTTGTTTTTCATAGCACTAAACGATGCTTCGATCAAGGCTTCGATATTGGATCGCCTCGGCGACGTGCGAGGGTTCTATTTTTTCAGAGCCTTCCAGATCGGCAATGGTGCGGGAAACTTTCAGAATACGATTCATGGCCCGGGCGGAAAGGCCCAGTTTTTCGATGGCCATTTCCATCAACGCATGCGACTCATCATCCAGGGGGCAAAAAGACCGGATTTGTTTTTCCGTCATGCGGGCATTCGTTGCAACACCGGTATCGCCGAAGCGCTTTTTCTGACGGTGACGCGCCTGATGGACGCGTTTCCTGATCTCGGCGGATGATTCACTTTCCTCTTTGCCCATCAAGGCCCGGTATTTGACGGACGGCACCTCGATGTGCAAATCAATACGATCCAGTAGAGGACCGGAAATTTTGCTTTGATACTGGCGAATCTGTTGGGGCGAACAGCGGCAGCGATGAACCCGATCGCCGAAATAGCCGCAGGGGCAGGGATTCATGGCGGCGACCAGCATAAATTTAGCCGGAAAGCCCGCCGTCACGGCCGAGCGGGTAATGGTGATGGTTCCGTCCTCAAGCGGCTGACGAAGCGCCTCCAGGGCGTTCTTTTTGAATTCCGGCAGCTCATCCAGAAAGAGCACGCCCAGATGGGCTAAAGAGATTTCTCCGGGATGCGGCATCTGGCCGCCCCCAACCAGACCCACATCGGAAATGGTATGATGCGGCGAACGAAAGGGCCGCACGGCAATCAGCGTCTCTCCCGAAGTCAGAAGCCCCGCCACGGAAAAAACCTTGGTCACTTCAATGGCTTCTTCAAAGGAAAGATCGGGCAATATCGTGGGCAGCCTTTTGGCCAGCATGCTCTTGCCGGAACCGGGAGGACCGATCATAATCATGTTATGACCGCCTGCCGCCGCGACTTCCAGCGCCCTCAGCGCCTGCCTCTGGCCTTTGATTTCGGAAAAATCCATGTCGTGGCGGCGGTTCATCTCAAAAAGCTTGTCGAGATCGATATGCAGCGGCGGGATGACCATCCTGTCCGCCAGAAATTCGACAACATCGGGAAGCGTTTTGACGCCGTAAACATTGAGGCCTTCCACCATGGCCGCTTCCGCGGCGTTTTCTTCGGGCACAAAAACCGATTGGATGCCCGATGCTCTGGCTTGAAAGGCGGCGGGCAACACGCCCCGCACCCCTTTGATGCTGCCGTCGAGCGACAGTTCTCCCATGAAAAAGCAGCCGGCCAGCGCGGCCTCGCGGATCAGCTCTTCCGCCGCCAGAATCCCGACCGCAATCGGCAGATCAAATCCCGTCCCCTCCTTGCGAATATCGGCGGGAGCCAGATTGACCGTGACATGATTGCGCGGAAAGGAGTAACCGGAATTCTTGATGGCGGCTTTGATCCGATCCCGGCTTTCCTTCACGGAGGCGTCGGGCAGGCCGACTGTGGCAAACTGCGGCAGCCCCTGGGAAACATCCACTTCCACCGTTACGGGATATGATTCCATGCCAATCACGCTCATGCTCTGCACTTTGATGAACACTTTAGTTTCTCCGGGGAAGAACTTGCGGCCGAAATATTAGCTAATCAATCAATTTATATCAAGTTTTTAATTTACTAAAAAATTTTCCGACTTCCTTGACTCGCAAAAGGCGCTGTGCTAGAGTTCATTATAATTGTTTAGACCAACATCAATTCAAACAGAATAAAGTCCGTCGCCGCCATGAAAAAGCTATCCCACATTAATGATGCCGGTCACGTCCAGATGGTGGATGTCACCGGCAAAGCNNCTGCTTTCCGAAGGCCGGCTGGCCAAAGGCAACGTCCTGACGACGGCTAAAATCGCGGGCATCATGGCGGCAAAAAAAACCGGCGAGTTTATCCCCTTATGTCATCCGCTCGGCCTGACCGGCATCAATATTGAATTTACCGTCGACCTTGCAAACTCACAAGTGGTCATTGAGTCTCTGGTCCAAACCGTCGGGCAAACGGGCGTGGAGATGGAAGCGCTGACGGCGGTCAGCGTCGCCGCGCTGACGATTTATGATATGTGCAAAGCCGTCGATAAAGAAATCATCATCAGCGATATTTTGCTTCTGGAAAAAAGCGGCGGAAAAAGCGGCGTCTTCACCCGGAAAACAACGAAAGCGTCCGGAGGCAACCCGTGAACCGAGTTTTCAAAATCAAAAAGGCCTTCATCGTTCCATTCGTTATCGCGGTGGCGCTTTTATTTGCGCTTCTGGCCTTGAGTTTTTTCATCGGGCAGCCCTGGGAAAAAATGGTTCTCGGCGTTTTGTGTTTTCTCACGACGGTCGTTGCGGTTGAGGCATCCGAAAGAGAATTTGCGGTTTCGCAGGATACCTTGCGTATTAAAAAATTTTTCCGCGTCAAAAATTTCAACTGGGCGGAAATCACCCATCTGGGTGTTGTCGTCATGCGCAATAAGGCCTACTTTCTTCTGACCACCACCAAGGGATTTTATATGTTTTCCAATCTTTGGCAGGACCATACGCTCCTGATTCAATATCTGTC
>DNYQ01000056.1 GCA_003506745.1 Syntrophaceae bacterium | reverse complement strand
TGCCAGGGCATTGAAAATTATTCGCGCCATCTGACCGGCCGCAAGCCCGGGGAGCCGCCGCCGACCCTTATGGAATATCTTCCGAAAGACGCCCTGATCATCATTGATGAAAGCCACGCCACACTGCCGCAGTTGGCGGGCATGTATCGCGGAGACCGCTCGCGCAAGGAAACCCTGGTAAAATACGGCTTCCGGCTGCCCTCCGCCCTGGATAACCGGCCGCTCAGATTTGAAGAATATGAAGCCCTGCCCAATCAGCGGATTTACATCTCGGCGACGCCGGCGCAATATGAAATGGCCAAAGCGCAGGGCGTCCGTGTGGAGCAGATCATTCGTCCGACTGGGCTTATGGATCCGGAAATCGAAATCAAACCCGCCCAGCATCAGGTGGATGATCTCCTGGAAGAAATCCGCCGGCGGGTTCAAAAAGAAGAAAGAGTCCTGGTCACCACGCTGACCAAGCGCATGGCGGAAAATCTGACCGACTATTACAGCGGGCTAGGCCTCCGCGTGCGTTACCTGCATTCCGATATTCACACGCTGGAGCGCGTCGGCATCATCCGCGATCTTAGGCTGGGAGAGTTTGACGTGCTGGTCGGCGTCAATCTTTTGCGGGAAGGCCTGGATATACCGGAAGTCTCGCTGGTGGCGATTCTGGATGCCGACAAGGAAGGGTTCCTCCGCTCCGAGCGGTCGCTTATTCAAACCAGCGGACGGGCCGCGCGCAACGTGGGCGGCAAAGTCATCATGTATGCCGATAAGATTACCAAATCCATTCAGGCCTGTCTTGATGAAACCAGGCGCCGCCGGGTCATCCAGCAAAGATACAACGAAGAAAACAACATCACGCCGGAGACGATCAAAAAATCGATCAGTAATATCCTGGGCTCTATTTACGAAGCCGATTATATGACGGTGCCCACGGATGCCCAGGGCAGAGCGATTCCGGCAAAAGAAGAAGATCTGCCCGCGCTCATTAAAAAACTCACCGCGGACATGAAGCAGGCGGCCAAGAATCTGGAATTTGAAAAAGCCGCCGGCCTGCGCGACGAAATCAGGGAACTCAACAAGATTCTGCTGGAGATGGGATAGTCCGTTTTATTCAAAACTGATGACGGTTTTTTCCTCCATCATCGCGTTAAAAAAATCTTTCGGCGGCGGCAGTTTATCCTGTTCGAATTCGGCAATTTTCGTATATTTTTTCAAAACAAAAGGCAAGCCGCGGGAGAAAAAGAAATCCGGCGCGTCACAGATTTGAAAATGCAGATGGGGCGCATCGGAGTTGCCGGAGTTGCCCAGCAATGCGATGGCGTCGCCTTCTTTTATCCTATCTCCGACTTTTACCTTAATGGAATGGGTATGGCAGTGAGCGTAAAAGGCATAATGCCCGTTTCCAATATTGATAATGATGTAGTTGCCGGCCAGATCAATGGGTTCTTTGAAGGTTAAGCTATGGTCATTGCCGGAATTTTCCGGCAGGCCGTCGCGCATTGCCACGACCGTGCCGTCCGCCACGGCATAAAGCGTATCTTTATAATTGAAATACGATTCATTTTTGGCCGGGTCGCCGTGAAAGAACTCCGTTAATTCATCATTGATCTGCAGGTTGTCGAAAGCGAAGCGTTCGCCGGTCCCCCTTTTTCCGAGTGCAAAAAACATGGCGTTGAAATGATAGCCGTTCGTGGACTGGTTGATGAATACCCAGTGTTTGCCTTTGACGGGCGACGCAATGACAATCGGCGTCACCGTTTCAGCGGGAGCAAAGATCCCGCCTTCCATTGTCACATCCTGGTTTTTGACTTTGTCCCTGAAAAGAAAGCGGTGCGTGACGCTCTTCGGGACGGGCCGACCCAAAGGAACGGGAAGCTGCAGACTGACGTAGTAATGATCCAGTTTGTCGGGTGGGTAATAGGGATTGCTGGGCATCGGGTCCTTGTAGATTTTGGGAATGTCTTTTTTCCCGATGGTATAGAGCGTTGCCCGTGTGCCGCCGTCGAGGATGTCGATCTGCTGCAAGTCCAGGCCTTCTTTTTCATATTCCCACATTTTGAGCGTATAGCCGATGCGGATGTATTGATCCGTGGGGTAGGGCATGTCCTTAGCAATCACGGTGAATTTATTGTTTTGTTGCGAAGGAAGATTATGACTGCATGCAGCAAGAACAAACAGAGCGATAAACGATAAAATAACAATTTTTAAGTATTTCATAAGCGAGCCTCCTAATACATTTCCATATATGATTTAAACAGCCATAGCAATCCGCTAGTTTTCTGATTATCAATTTCATTTCCTTGACCGGACAGGCAGGTTTGAGCAGGTTTGAGCAGGTTTGGTGCAAAAACAGTATTTCTTCTTAATAAATTCAGGCATTTTCTCTTGCAATGTTTTGAAGAAGTAGTATTATTCGCGGCAATATATGTTAGGATCATAGATACTTAGAGAAGTGTTTCGAGAAAGAATGAAGAATGAGTTTGAATGAAGCAGAAACACGCTTTCACCTCATCGATCCGGTTTTGCGTGAAAAAGGTTACAACGATCGTCAAAGGCTGAAGCTGGAAACCCCCGCCCCGGTGGAACCTATAGGTCCCAAAGGCAGACGGCGCAAAGGATCGGGGCGCACGGATTATCTGCTGTGTGTTCAGGCGGGCGACATGCCCCGCCCTTTGCCAGTGGGTGTGTTGGAGGCCAAGCAGGAATCCGAAGATCCCCTCAAAGGAATGGAGCAGGCCAAGGATTATGCCAATTGCGAACGCTTCGATGTGAAGTATGTTTTTGCCACCAACGGCCATCGCTATGGCGAATACGATAAATTTTCCGGCCTGCAAAGCGGGCCTTTTCCGTTCCCGGATTTTCCCCGGCATGAAGACCTGACAGACCGCTATGCGAAAGATACGGGAATCAATCTCTACAGACCCGAATCAACTATGCTTTTTATGACGGACAGTCCGGCCTATCCGCAGTCCCGTTATTATCAGGATGCAGCGATTCGCGCCGCCTTTGAAAAGATTCTTCTTTGCGAACAAAACGGAGAGCCTGCCCGTGTCCTGCTCAGTATGGCCACCGGTTCGGGCAAGACCATCATTGCCGCAAATCTCTTATGGCGTCTCCATGAAGCGGAACGTCTTCCCAAACCGGCGCTCTTTCTGTGCGACCGTGATGAACTGCGCGAACAGGCCTACAACAAACTCAAAGCCGTCTTCGGCGACAATGCCCGCATTGTCGAAACCAAAAGAGGTGAAAACGCCGCCAAGAACGCCCGAATTCATATCGCTACCTATCAGACCCTCGGTCTGGATAATGAAGAAGAGGATTTTGCAAGCTTTCTCACGGAACATTATGCCGAAGACGCCTTCAGCGTCATCATCATTGACGAGTGTCACCGTTCCGCCTGGGGAAGGTGGTCGGAAGTGCTCAAGCGCAATCCCAATGCGATTCACATCGGCCTTACTGCCACGCCGCGCCAGTTGCGAGAATCCAAAAAACAGACGCCGGAAGACTCCGAAATTACCGCCAATAATCACAAATACTTCGGCGAGCCCGTTTACGAATACACCTTGATTGAAGCGCAGGAAGACGGTTATCTGGCCGCCTGCGAAATCGTCAAGCGCCAGGCCACCATCGACAACAAGGTATTTACCCGCGAAGAAATCCTGGAATTTAACCCCGTTAATATTCGGACCGGAAAACCGGTCACCGCCGAAGATCTGAAAAAAGAAACCTACACATGCAGGGTTTTTGATGATGAGCTGTTTATCGATGTGCGCACCCCCGCCATGTGCAAAGACCTCTTCGAGCAACTATGCCAAAATGGCGGACCGGAACAGAAAGTGATTATCTTCTGCAACCGCGAGATACACGCCGACCGCGTGGCCATGCAGCTCAATAATTTATACGTAAACTGGTGCAAGATGCAGAATCGCACGCCCAAGGACCGCTATGCCTTCAAATGCATGGGCGGCAAGAACAATGGCAGCGATATGATTGAACCCATGCGCGGCTCCGGCGAGCGGGCTTTTATTGCCTGCACCGTTGATCTTTTGGAAGCAGGTGTGGATATTGAACGCCTCAATGCCGTCGTGTTTTTCCGGTACCTGGAATCGTCCATCAAGTTCTATCAGATGATGGGGCGCGGCTCCCGGATTCACGAAGAAACAGGCAAATACAAATTCTGGCTTTATGATTACACCGGCGTGACGGACCTGTTCGGTACCGATTTTATTACGGTGCCGACCGGCCCCGGAAAGTCCGGCAAAGATTATGACGATGGTAATGATGATGGTGGCGAGGGCGGAGAGGAGAATCATCCGCCCGTAGCGGAAATAGCCGGTCCGAGCACGGTTGTCATTGGAAAGGGCCATTACATTGCCGTCCGGCGCAATGGGCGTGATGTCATGATTCCCGTCGATGAATACCGCCGGGATATGGTGCAGCGGGTTTTGCGGGAAGCAAATAATCTGGATGAATTTCGTCAACTCTGGATTGAAACCGGCAAGCGCCGTGAATTGATCAATCATCTCGTGCAGGAAAATTTCAGTCCTGAACGGCTTCGCGATATAGAAAATATGAACGAATTTGACATTTACGATCTTTTTGCCCATCACGGCTATCACGCCCGTGCCCTTAAGCGCTCGGAAAGAAATCTGGTGTTTGTCAAGGCCAATCAAGGCTGGTTTGATTCCGTGGACCCCAAGGCTACGGTTGTGCTCAAAGGCATCGGCTATCAGTTTGAAGTCGGCGGCACCGAAGCCCTGGAGACGCCCACCTTATGGGAAGTCCCGGAAATCAGGATGGCCGGCGGATTAGCGGCGCTTTCTCGGATCGGTGAGCCCGCTTCTGTCATGCATGACGCCAAGGGAAGGTTGTTTGCGGGATGAAATACCCATTATTACCTCTTCCTGAGTGTGTCGATGTTCATGACTATCTCAGGCAACCCATAAGCCAAACGGAGCGCAACAAACGAGTCGGGAGTTATCCGTATTTCGGTGCGACTGGCCAAGTAGGTTGGATTGATGATTTTAGGCAAGACGGCGTTTATGTGCTTCTTGGCGAAGATGGCGCACCCTTTTTAGATCCGAATAAAACAAAGGCATATCTCGTCAAGGGAAAATGCTGGGTAAACAATCATGCGCATGTGTTAAAGGGAAAAGAAGGCATATGTGATGATGAATATTTATGTTATGTGCTTAATTGGGTTGATTACAGCGATGCAGTTACTGGTTCCACAAGATTAAAACTGCCACAGAGCACGATGAATCGGCTTCTGATCCCGGCACCACCAATTACGGAACAGCGTCGCATTGCCGCTCGCCTCAAAGCCCAATTGGCCGAAGTGGAAAAGGTCCGGCAAGCAGTGAAGGAACAATTGAGCGAAGCGAGCAAACTTGCGGATGTCATCATTTTTGATAGCCTCAACAAAAATAATGTTGAGAATCATGCGCTGGGGGATGTCCTTGAAGAAGTGAAATGGGGTATTGGAAAAGATTGGGCAAAATATCCCGTGTTGGGCGCCACGCGTGAGGGCCTCGCCCCGGCAAAAGAGCCGCCGGGGAAAAAACCGGAACGATACAAGCCCGCATTTCCGGGAACTGTTTTTTACAATCCAATGCGTATTCTCATTGGGTCAATCGCCTTTGTCGATGACGATGATGAACCAGGCATCACCAGCCCTGATTACGTTGTCTTGAAAGGGAGAGATGGGCTTGTCGATTCCCGTTGGTTTTATTACTGGCTGCGGTCGACTTTAGGCAAACAATGTATCAACTCACTTGCACGAGGGGCTGTCAGAGAGCGTATGCTTTTTAATCGTTTGGCTGAAGGGAAAATCGAGCTGCCCAACTACGATATTCAAAGAAAGGCCTCAAAAGCGCTGACCGAACTCAAACCCCTGCGCATGGCAATCGAAAAGAAACTTAGTGAAATTAATTTGCTGCCTGGGGAAATCCTTTCCCAAGCTTTTAGTCACTAACCCGTAAAGTTGGTCGAGTTTTTGGCAAGATATTTTTCATGACCTGTGCAAACCCTTTCCTGTAAAGTGATTGCTGAGATTATTTTTTAATCCAACTTGTAAAAAATGGTCATATTTTGGTTCCGGCTCGTCCGGGTTAGGATATAAGCATGTCACCCCAAAAGAAAACAAAAAGAGCAAAGCAAGCCAAGCAACCAAAATCTATCGGCTCCACAAAGTCCTTATCATCCTTTGTCAAATCAATTTGCGACATCATGCGCCGGTCCAACTGCGCCAGCGCCTTGCAATATGTCCCGGAACTGACTTGGATACTTTTTCTTCGTATTTTGGATGCCCAGGAAGAACGGGATAGAAAAGCGGCCGCTGCTGTCGGCAGTAGTTTCACTCCGGCCTTAGTCAGCCCGTATCGCTGGCAGGATTGGGCCGCTCCTTTCAAGGATCATCCGGACCACCCGAAAACCCAGGAAGGTCAGCCCTTCGGCTGGAAGCGTCAGGAACTGTTCGCCAGGGGTGACGGCAAGTTGTTCGATTTTATCAATGGCGAGCTTTTAGCCCATCTGCATGGATTGGATATCGATAAGCGAACCGGCCTTCCCAATCCGGCGGCATCGCGCAAGCAGCGGATTATCGGGCGCATCATGACCGCCGTGGAGCGTGTCCGTGTGGATAGCGAAACCAACCTGCGGGATATCCTCGACAAGGTGCATGAAATCAGCATTGATCATATCGAAGACCAGCACTTTTTCACCTTGTCGCAGGTTTATGAAGATCTCCTTCTCAAAATGGGCGAAAAGAATTCCGACGGCGGCCAGTTTTTCACTCCCCGCGAGGTCATCCGCGCCATGGTGCATACCATCGATCCGCAATTGGGCGAAACGGTCTATGATCCCTGCTGCGGCACCGGCGGCTTTCTGGCTATTGCTTATGAACACATCGCACGGAAGCAGGGTAACGCCCCGGCCAGCACTGACATTGATGCATTAAAGCACGACACTTTCTTTGGCCGGGAAAAGGAAAACCTGGTTTTTCCGATAGCACTTGCCAATCTGGTTCTTCACGGCATTGATCAGCCGAACCTTTGGCACGGAAATACCTTGACCAAACGCACCACTTACGGCGCACTCTTTGAGAGTGCACCGCCGACGTTCAAGGTGATTCTCACCAACCCGCCCTTTGGCGGCAAGGAAGGCAAAGACGCCCAGAAAAACTTCGCTTTTGAAACAGGTTCCACGCAAACGCTTTTCGTCCAAAATATCCTGAGTGAACTTGCGCGGGAGGGACGCTGCGGCATTGTGCTTGACGAAGGACTGCTCTTCCGCACTAACGAAACCGCCTTTGTGGAAACCAAACGCAAACTGGTTGACGAATGCGAACTTTGGGCAATCATCAGCCTGCCCGGCGGCGTTTTCTCCCAGGCGGGCGCGGGCGTCAAAACCAATCTGCTATTTTTCACCAAAGGTAAAACCACGGGGAAAATCTGGTACTATGATCTTACGCACGTTAAAGTCGGCAAGAAAACCCCCGTGACGCTGGCGCATTTTGGTTTCGGTAAAAACGGAGAGATATTGGGTGACAGCCTGTTACCCGCAAGTCTTACCGCTCCCTGGAAAGAAGATGCAAATAATCAGGGGAAGCCGTTCCCAAGCTTTGCCCGCATGCTTGCCAAACGCGGAACAGTGAAGGGTGAAAGCCCATATTCCTGGACTATTGATTTTGCCGCTCGCCGCGCTCAAGCTCGCAAGGAAATGCAGCCGCATCTTGATGAAGCAGAACGTATTAAAGCCTCGGTCATCACCCTCAAAGAAGAACTGAAAGGCCTCAAGAAAGACAAAGAGGGTAATGGAAAGATTGCAGCCCTTGAATCCAGGATCAGGGAGCAGGAAAAAGCCGCCCGAGATGCCCAGAGCAAAGCCGACGACATTGATGCCGCTTGCTTCGATTTGAAAGCCGTTAACCCCAACGCCATTGTCAAAACGGATGACCGTACCCCGGCTATGATTATTGAGAATATCGAAGAGCAAGGGAAAATTGTCAATAAAGCTTTAGAGAGGTTGAAGTTGCTGCTGGAAGAACCGAAATGACAAAGGTGGATGACCTTTTTTTATTTCGGTTTCTTCAGGCTGGTAATGCCTGCGTTATTGAAACTGCTGTGAAGGTCAAGCAAAACCATTTTGGAGCAAGCATCTGATTTGAGTAAATTATTGTAAATCATTCTCAAGGTTTGTTCATTCAACTTCCCTTTTACTTCCAAGTCTGCCTGGTGATTAAGAAGATATTGCTTCTTGATAGCATAAGGCGGATCGTCGTAATCAATAATGCAGTCGTTGTCGAAGGAAGCGAATTGGCGAGTTTCAAATTTGAAATGATTGTGTCCGTTGCGTGCCCCGCCAGACTTGAAATGTTCTATTTGGGTGGTTGTTGTTGCAAGATAAACGAATGCTATTTGCGCGAAAGGTCCGTTGTCACCAAGATAAATGAACCAACGTGGTTTTATTTCGGTTCCGTATCTTGGCCAAGGAAAATGATTCCACCTCAACAACGTACCGACTTCAAGATTCACATTTCCAGTGCTCTGTATGTTAAATAACTTTCTTCAGGATATGTAAGCTCTTCTTCTTTTTTCTTAAAAAGGTTGTCATCAAATTCCGCACCATAATCGATCATACTATTGTGACATTTACTCCATGTCTTTTTCCAAGCGATAATGGCTTGATGGCTTGCATCGCTTATCATTTTGGCTGGAACATAATCTTTTGCGTAAATCTCAATCAATCTGTGCATTTGCTTAATCTCTTTTTGAGAAAAATAGTCGAGATTTGGCTTGCCTTGCGGCTTGATTGTTTTTTTATTGTCCTGTTCTTCTGTGAACGTAAAACAGGAAGATTTCCATTCATGAAGTTTCCCGTATATTTCCATTGGTACAGGTCCATGCTCCATAGCCATGTATGATAAACCCAAGCATGGCCTTCCTGTTTCCTTGAGGATTTCAAAATCAAGAAACGCTAAATACTTATACAGAAACGTCTGATACAATGACTGTCTGGTCTTCTTCATGTGTTCATGGGCGAAGAAGCAGATGGCGTTTTCGATTTTTTCTTTTTGATAGGGAATCATGGTTTTAATGTCTTTAAATTATCTTTAGCTGTTCAATAAGACAAATCTTGTGAGCTGTCAACTCCAATTTAACGTGATGATTATAACACGTTTGATATCGTGAGCCAGTACATGCATGAAAATGATATCAATAACATATGGTTGTTTATCGATTTTTATCCCTGTAAAATTTGAGTAAGAATTATATGTTGAGAACTTCACGCATCATTATATCTATCAATATCAGGTGAGAATGGTTTTTGTTTTAATGACATAAACCCGTTGAATCTGATCGGCCGGAAAGCCCAGGACATGCTGGATGATGTCGATCGGGCGGACGGAGCCGGTCTGGGCGTGGCGGACGGTTATGGCCACCTTTTTTTCTTTGGCGTCCAATGTCATCGTTTCGACAAAGGCGCGGATGTCACGGGTGACGTTTTT
>DNYQ01000173.1 GCA_003506745.1 Syntrophaceae bacterium | reverse complement strand
GCCTTCTTCAATGGCTTCATGATAATCGACAGGGATGACTTCCGCGGGAATTTGATTGACGACCTCGTTCCCGGCTCCCCTTTTGCGCGGCCTCAGTTCGATGCGGACCTGGCCGAAATGCTTCTTTTCTCCCAGTTCCCTTTCGAAAATGTTTTCAATCTCAACCGGCTTTTGAATGGTTTCGCGGTAAACGACACGCGGACGTCCGACATTCACACGCGCATTGAATTCCCGAAATAAGCGATCCACAATAATTTCCAGATGCAGTTCGCCCATTCCGGAAATCACGGTTTGCGCGGTTTCGTCTTCATATTTGACTCTTAATGTCGGATCCTCATCGGTCAGTTTAGCCAGCGCCGCGGACAGTTTTTCCTGATCGGCGGGTGTTTTGGCTTCAATGGCCTGACTGATGACCGGTTCGTAGAACTCCATCTGTTCCAACAGAATCGGCCGCGCTTCCTCACAAAGGGTGTCTCCGGTGGTTGTTTCCTTCAGCCCCAAAACGGCAACCAGATCCCCTGCCGACGCCCGGTCGATCCGCTCCCGCTTATTGGAGTGCATTTGTAGAAGGCGGGCTATTTTTTCCTTCTTCTTTTTGACGGCGTTGTAAACCTCGCCGTTGGCGGAAATCTGTCCGGAGTAAATACGCAAATACGTGAGTTTGCGGCCTTCATCGAGCTGTATTTTAAAAGCCAGCGCCGCCAGCGGTTCTTTATCCGAGCTGTGGCGAATCTCCTCCTGTTTTGTTTTCGGATTGATTCCTTTAACCGGCGGGATATCTTCCGGAGACGGCAGATAATTGACGACGGCGTCCAGCACGGGCTGAATGCCTTTATTGCGAAGCGCGGCGCCGCATAATACCGGGACAATTTTCAAGGCGATGGTCGCTTTGCGCAACGCTGTGCTGATTTGCGCCGCCGGCACCTCCTCCCCCGCCAGATATAGGTCCGCCAGATCGTCGTCCCATTCCGCCAGTGCCTCAATCATTTTTTCACGCTCATGCCGGGCGGCTTCAGCCAGTTCTTCCGGTATCTCGCTTACCGCGTAATCCGCACCCTGAGAGGTCTCATCCCAGGTCAGGAGTTTTCGGTTAATGAGATCAATCGCGCCGCGGAATGTGTCTTCACGGCCTACCGGGATCTGAACAGGCACGGGAATCGAGCTGAAACGTTCGCGCATCATTTCGACCACATGGTGATAATCCGCACCGATACGATCCATCTTGTTGACAAAGGCAATTTTGGGAACGCCGTATTTGTCCGCCTGATGCCAGACGGTTTCCGACTGAGGCTCGACGCCGGCCACGGCGCAGAAAACAACCACCGCGCCGTCCAGAACGCGCAGCGACCTTTCCACTTCAATGGTAAAGTCCACATGTCCCGGCGTGTCAATGATGTGGATCTCGGAATTTTTCCACGTGCAGGTGGTCACGGCGGATGTAATGGTAATGCCTCTTTCCTGTTCCTGAGGCATCCAGTCCATAACCGCTTCGCCGTCATGGACTTCACCCATTTTATAGGACTTGCCGGTATAAAAAAGGATTCGCTCGCTGACGGTTGTTTTGCCTGCGTCGATATGGGCGACAATGCCGATGTTGCGTGTGCGGGATATTTTGGATTTCGGCGCCATAAGGGTATCAGCTTTTCTCCTCTTTAACCGGCGCATAGAGGTCGGGATCCGGTTTGAAGGGATGAACCGTGGAGATGTGTCCCTTGATGGAGGGCAGATCCCGGCCTTCCACCAGTATTTTTACCGTTTTGATCTCCGGAATATTTTCAGTCAAGGTGTTGGTCAGTGAATAAATGGTCATCATCTCCGCCGTGGAGCCGCCCGGATGTAAGGTCGTTAAACCGGCGCTGAAGTTGACCCGCGCCAAACCATCTTTGTCCAGTTGGATATCTTTGAGCGCCACACGAGCGGGAAAAGTGTTGATATTGCCGGTCTTGCTTTTGGTCTTGGATCCGTCCAGGAGCGCCCCGATCAGTTCTTTGGCCTGCAAAGCCGCATCGTCTTCTTTATAAATGACTCTTTTCTCGGGGACCAGAAATCGCTCCTGCGGGTCGGAAAAATAGACGTCGGCGATTATTTTTTTCCTGTTTAAAGCCTCCATATTCACCGGCGGAAATAAGGCGTTAAATAAAATAACAAAGAAAAGCACCAGCAACAAAACGACGCCGCTGATGATCGCGACCAGATAGACGATCCGGGTGGATTTCTTTTTCTTCCGGTCTTTAAAGTTTTCAGACCGGCGCTGCTTTTTAGTGGACATGGATGATGACTCCTCTTAAAAAAAACTGCGCCAATCTAGGGTATTTTTCCTTACCTGTCAAGCACAACAAGGCGTTACGCTGCAAGAGCGCTCCGAAGGCCATGCATCATGCGATCCATGGATCATCCTGATGCAAAAAAGCCCGCTGATAAAAAACGCGGGCTTTTTTAAAAAAAATCCATTTTGCCGTTAAACGACCTTAAGGGTTCAATAGTTCTCAGCCAAAACTTCGTAATAGGACTGGGGGTGTTTGCAGGCCGGACATTCTTTGGGGGCTTCAGGCCCTTCATGCACATAACCGCAATTGATGCAATGCCACTTGGTTGCTGCTTTCTTGGAAAATACTGCACCTTTGGCGATATTGTCGGCCAGTTTTCGGTAACGCTGTTCATGGAACATCTCAACTTTGGCGATCTGTTCAAATGAACGGGCCACTTCGGGGAACTCTTCTTCCCTGGCAACTTTGGCCGCATCCGCATAAAGGGTTGTCCATTCCATGTTTTCACCGGCCGCCGCCGCTTCCAGATTGCTTTTGGTGTCTCCGATAACGCCCGCCGGATAAGAAGCGGTAATTTCTACTTCGCCCCCTTCCAGATATTTGAAGAACACTTTGGCGTGTTCTTTTTCGTTTTCGGCGGTTTCCAGAAAGAACCGGGAAATCTGTTCGTATCCTTCTTTCTTTGCGGCGCTCGCAAAAAACGTGTAACGGTTTCTGGCTTGGGACTCACCGGCAAAAGACGCCAGCAGATTTTTTTCTGTTTTAGTTCCTTTAATTGATTTAGCCATCCTGCATCTCCTTTCGCTCTTTTTTTTGTTTCTATATGCTTTCCCCAATCTTATCAACGCTTATTGCCAATGATGTTTTGACCATTTTGCCACAATGATGTAGCCTAAAATTAACAATAAAAATATCAATGTCAAATTTATTCAAAAATTTAGTTAATTTTTAAACCATATTGTAGTAAGAAAGCACCATGTTTTTGGAAGATACCCTTGCGACTGGAGACAAATTTATTAACCAAGAGGAGGAAGCAAAGATATGGCAACAATTATGCCGGAAAGTGAAAATATTCAAAAAGCAATCAAATGGATTTCCGCCAGTCTGGAGGACGGGACCAATCAGCCGAAGCACATGTTGATTGAAAAGGCGGTATTTAAGTTCGATTTATCCCCCAAGGATACCGAGTTCCTGATGGGTTTCTTCAGCAATCACAAAAAATAATAACCAATATGCAACGGGGGTGTCTCAGGGCACCCCCGGCCGTTGAAAAATAATTCATATTCATGGCGTCCCTTTGCGAAACAAAGAGAGGCCAGCCCACATGACTCAATTTCTGGTTTTCAGCAGGTCCCGAATCTCCGTCAGCAGTACCTGATCTTTGGTTGGAGCAGGCGGCGCTTCCGCTTTGCTTTTCATGATCATGCCGATAAATTTGACAATGAAAATATACAAGGCCAGGGCAATGATCAAAAAGTTGACAATCTCTCCGATAAACAACCCATAAGGCACTTCCTTGCCGTTCACGACCCACTTCCAGGCCAGATAGCCCTGTTCACCGGGCATAACGAGGCTGATCAACGGCATCAGGATGTGTTTGACCAGAGAATCGATAATCTTCCCAAAAGCGGCGCCGATGATCACACCGATAGCTAAATCAACCACATTGCCCTTCAATGCGAAATTCTTGAACTCTTCCAGCATTCCCGATACTTTTTTTGTGGATTGCATGGTTGCTCCTTTCGGTATTTATGATCACTGAATCCTGGACATTTCCTCGTAAATTTTTAGTTCAATCACGCCGAAAATACTGTCATATTGCTCTTTTTTCAACAAACGGCGTATTTCCCATCCTTTATCCGTTTTTTTCTCCGTCGTCACGGCAAGGGTCACTTCACATTCCTTCCAGTTAAGTCGTTTCACCCGGGCGTTGGTCTTTGTCCGCCAATCATCGGAATACACATAGTCTGAATCAACCCGGTTGTTTTGATAATCGATGGAAACATTGTCCCCGCTCTTTTTCTCTTCAAGAACACCGGCTATCGCCTTGAGAATAAATTTCTCTTTGGCCTCATACACATGTTTGTATTCGTCCGGTTTTGAGATGACCACGGACCCAAACTCATGGGCGCATCCCGCAATGCACAGAATGAAAATAAAAGCCACGCACAAAGCCACTCTTTTTTCAGTCATCCCATCNNTTTAGATTCCTGTGTTTCTTTCGCGTTGAACTCTTCAATCGCCCGGCGAATGTCGTCTCCGAAAAAAAGGCCCTCCGTTAATTCCCGGACGGCTTTGGCTTCATCAACTTTCACATACTTCTTGTTGACGTAGTTCATGTCGCCCGTGCGCGCTTCGGGCAGATCATGCAGAACGCACATTTTCAATACCCGCAGTTCGTTGAGCGATGCATTGAGTTTGCACAGGGCGTAACCGATAAAAACCGTCCGCAAAACATGCTCCGCCACCGATTCCCGGCCGCTGCCCAGAAACTGATAGCCGCTCCGCGGGGTTTTGCAGAGCATTCCCACTTCGAATAAAAAATCAGCAATGCTGTCCATCTTACCCCTTTTTCAACACCTTGATGCGATTGCCCATCATGTCCGTTATTTTCCGGATTTGCAGCTGCAGCGAAGCAATGCTGTCCGGTCTTGAGCTTTCGATTTTTTCGAGTTGTCCCTTCCAGTGCTCCAGAAGGTCGATTTCACTTTCCTTCAACTTCTTTTCAAAGCGTTCCTGATACTCTTTGATAAAAGCGGCGGACGATGAATCCATGGGCGCCATTTTACATCCTCCTTGAAATTCTTAAAATCGAAGGTTACTTTATACCATTCATCTGCAAACATGCAACAAGGATTTATCAAATCATCATTTGACAGCCTTGTTTAAATCCGATAAGAAAGCGCCACGAAATATTTATAAAAAGGGTGCAAAATTCAATGGGCTGCAAACCAAATCCCGACGATATCGCGGGCGGACAGGCTATTCTTGAAGGCGTTATGATGCGCCACGGAACAAAAATCGCGGCGGCGGTAAGGCGTCCTGACGGGGAAATTGTTTTTCAGGAGCGCGACTATGTTCCGTTGACCAAACGCTACAAACCGCTGGGCTGGATGTTTGTCCGGGGCACGATCAGCTTGTTTGAAATGATGATCATCGGCATTCAATGCCTGATGTTTTCCGCGGAGGTTGCCTTGTCCGAAGAAGAGAAAAAGCCTCAAGGATGGGAAATGTATGTTTCTTTCGTCATCAGCTTTGCCGTTGCTATCTTTTTCTTTGTTGTCGTACCGGCTTTTTTCTTTACCAAGATAAAGATTTACGTTGACAGCCTCATCCTTTTAAACATTCTGGAGGGCTGTGTCCGCCTGGGAATTTTTATATTGTTTCTGTCCGCCACCCTCCTGATGAGCGACATGCGGCGGGTCTATATGTATCACGGCGCGGAACATAAAACCGTCTTTGCCTGGGAAGACGGCCAGGATCTGACGGTTGAAAATGTCAAAAAATACTCCACCCGGCATCCCCGCTGCGGCACCAGTTTCATTCTTTTTGTCATGATTGTTTCCATCCTGGTATTTTCTCTGCTGGGACGCCCTGATTTCCTGCATCGGGTTGTGTACAAGATTCTGCTGATGCCGGTCATTGCGGGAATTTCCTATGAAGCCATTCGTTTCACCGGAAAATACGCACAATTCAAACTGGTGCAACTTCTAAGTTGGCCGGGACTTGCGCTGCAAAAAATTACCACCCGCGAACCGGATGATGATCAAATTGAAGTGGCCATTGCCGCCATGAAAAAAGTAATCTGATTATTCGGGGCATCAGGCAATGAAAAAGATATTCTGTTTGACGTTGATTGCGGCGATTCTTTCAACAATGGTATTTTATTTGCCGCCGGCGATGTCCGCAAAAGAAGATACGGCACAACTGACATTCAAAAAAACGGCTGTTCACAATAAGACGTACTCTCACTATACCATTCAGAAAAATGACGTCCTGTCAGCCATTATTCGTAAAATACCCGGCATTCAAGAACAAGACATCCCCCAATATTACCGGATGATCAAAGAACTTAACCCCCATATCAAAGATTTAGACAAATTAGAGGCAGGGCAGAAGATTGTGCTGCCTGCCAAACTAAAAACCGGCGGCGCTCAAACCTATCGCGTTAAAAAAGGCGATTATCTCATTGGCATCGTTCATCGTGAACTTCATATAACGGCCAACACACAGAAGACCATGCTCCTGATCAAATCACTGAACCCGTCCGTAAAAGACGCCAACAAGCTCTATGTCGGCCAGGTTATTCGTCTGCCCAAAGGCCGGCTCGACGGGACGGCCGCCCAACAAACGGCGCAACCGGCAAAAATAATTGAACGGGATGCTCCTGTGGTTTCATTGCCCGAAAAACAGCAAGTTCAGGAGGAAGCGACCCCCGCAGGAAAGGAGGCCGTCATGCTGCCTCCCGCAGAGCGGCTGGCCGTCCTCAAGCATATTATTACGCAGATGAACGGAACCATGATCACCAGGGGCAATTACTATCTTCCGGTCTCCAAAACGGCTCAGCTGACGATTGACTGTTCCGTAATTCCGGTTGTGGAACTGGACGACCGGACCACCCTCTTCCTGGACATGAAAAATCGATCCGGTATCTATCTTAAAACCATCATCAGCGGGCAATGGGGCAATTACCACGTCGTCAAAATCGACGCTAAAGACGACATGATTATGATATTGAAAAAAATTTTCAAGAACAGCAAAGCTTATGCAATAACCAGGGCCGAAAAACCTGTCGGGATTGGATCCACGCCGGTTTTGGAAATCATGCCGGACTGGCTGATTACCAAAAAAAACGCGAAGCAAACCCCGGCGGCCATCCAGGGGCTGCGGTTTGTTTACCGGGATAACGACCTGCTGCCCCGGGCAATCATTAACTTCGCGCGTCGTCAGTCCTTCATGATTACGGAAATTTCACCAAGTACCGGTCTTGTCGGAAGACCGGATGAGCTTTATTCATTGCCCGCGATGACGGTTTTACCTGCATCGCCCGCCGGAGAGTTCGCCCAGGCCCTGCTGTCTTACCTGAATGTTCCGTTTGAAAAAGATGTTGAAGTCAGGGTATTCAGCATCCGTCAGGACGGATTTAATCTGTCGATCAAGGCGGATCTGGCTGTCAAACAAGGAGATCAAAAAACGCTTCTCTTTTCGCGTAACCTTCCACCGCAATTTGTCAACATTCTTCAAAAGACCGGCGACAAACTTATTTTTATCTCCGATCAGGATGAGCCCGCCAAAAACATGGAAAGAATCCTGCGCGGTTTCAATGTTGTTTTTACATCCGGTTACTTTTCATTTTCCGGTTTGGACAAGAATCAACCGCCTTACACCCTGGGGTTCAAAGGCATCAAAATCAAAACCGATAAGGATATCTACGCTGTGAATTTTGACTTTCATCATGAGCTAAGGGGCCTGATGCAGGAAACATGGTCGGCAAATATCATCCGCTACTGAATCCGGCGTTGATCCATAAGTCGCCAACAAGAGCTGCGGGTAAAATTCTCCGCGGCGTTTTTCAATCGGATTTCTCAATATGGTAAAAGCAATTGTTCTTTTCTCCGGCGGACTCGACAGTATTCTGGCCGTCCGGTTGATACAAAAACAAAATATCGACGTTACGGGCGTGACCTTTACAACCCCCTTTTTTAACGCGGTCAAAGCACAGGAGGCGGCCAAGCAGATCCGGCTGCCCCTGATGATTCTAGATATCACGGAAGAACATCTTCACATGCTCAGATCCCCGCGCTACGGCTACGGCAAAAATATGAATCCCTGCATCGATTGCCATACGCTCATGCTGAAAATCGCCGGCGGGATCATGGAAAATAAAGGCTATGATTTTCTCGCAACCGGTGAGGTGCTTGGTCAGCGCCCTATGTCACAGACCAAGCAATCTCTTTATATCGTCGCTAAAAACTCCGGTTACGCCGACCATATTTTGCGGCCGCTTTCCGCGCAACTGCTTGATCCCGTCAAAGCCGAAAGAGAGGGAAAGATCGACCGCTCCGGACTGCTGGCTATTTCCGGACGCGGACGCAAAGATCAAATGCAACTGGCGGAAGCGTGGGGCATCCGGCATTACCCTCCCCCCGCCGGCGGCTGTCTGCTGACGGATCCCATCTTTTCCCGACGCCTGCGGGATCTGATGTCGCATGGAGAGGACCGTCAAGTTCGTGATTATGAACTTCTGAGATATGGACGTCATTTCCGGGTCGAAGGCGCCGTCAAAGTCATTGTCGGCAGAAACAAATCCGACAATGAAGCATTGCGTGAGCTGACTGCAAACGGTGACGTGGTCTGCAATATGGCCGACTTCCCCGGACCGTATGTTCTGGTTCCTTACGGCAGCGAAACAGCCATCGCCGCAGCGGCCGCTTTATGCGTCCGCTACTCCGACGCTCCGGAAGACAGGGAGGCCCAGGTGGTCTGCCTCTCCAAAAACAAATCCGTCACCATCAAAACCAAAGCCACGCCCCGGCTCGATTCCGAACGCTGGATTATTTAACGGATTGGTCGCCTCTGTGCTGCGGGCGCAAAAGATCATACACGGTTTTGACCGGATTAAAAACACTTAGCGGGAGCTCCACAAAGACGGTATTCCAGTAGGCCATGCCTCCGTTCCAGAGTCCCGGAAGTTCCTGCGCCTTAAGACATCGCCCTCGCTCGGTCTTGGGGCTGATCAGATAAGCATCCTGATTGACGTAATCAACCAGGTTGAATTTGCAGCCGAGATAATTTTTCGTACACAAGACCATATCGACCGGATTAAAGTAGGAAGCCCGCAACCAGATGTCCGCCTGTGAAGGCAGACGGTGATCGACATGGGCCGATTCCACGATCTGCAATGTCTGCGTTTTGTCTTTTTCCTGAACCCAGAAAGGACCGCCTCCCGGTTCCCCTTCNNTTACGTTCAATTCGGAGCGGCAAAAGCCGGTTATCGTTTTCAACTCATCGGCACTGATCTGTCTTTTTTCCAAACACCGTAGCATCGTAAAGACAGACGCCTGCAACTCTAGCGCCAGGCCGCCCAGCATTTTTTTGTAGGACAGTATTTTTCTTTGCAGCTTTTCGGGAGCAATGTTGTCAATGTTTTTAACAAAGATAAGATCGGCGTCTAATGCCTGCAGGTTTTCAAGCAGGGCGCCATGCCCGCCGGGTCGAAAAACCAGACGGCCTTCCTCATCTCGAAAGGGCAGATTCTTTTCATCGACCGCCAGGATGTTTGTTGCCGGAGACTGCACGGACAAATCAATCTTAAATCGGACGCGGCAGCGCTTTTCATAGTGAGGAATAATCGATTTCAGAAATGTCCTGACGGCTTTTCCATGCTCTGTTGAACTCGTAAAGTGCAGCCGGCAAACGCCTCCGGCGTTGGCCATGAAGCTTGCCGCCTCCACAAGATGTTCTTCCAGCGCCGTTCGAACATCCCCTTTTCGATACGCATGAAAAGGAATGAGCGCTTTGGGGAGCCGGCCGAAATGAAGACCTTCGTCAAGAAGGATATAATCAAGCACAGACCGGACATTCTTTTGCCGGAGCATCCGACACGCAGCGTCATCGTTTTTAATTATTGAAATGAAAGGCAGATGGTTTAAATCATCAAAAAATGACCGATCCGGCCCGTCATGACCAAAACCGCCCTGCTTGGCCGCGGCATACCAATCGGCAAACATGCGGCTGGCCGCGCCGGAGGCCGGCACAAATTTCAAAATTTTGTGCCGGGCAGCCGAGGCTTCATAGAATTTAATCAGACGCCTGCGTTCGGTGACCGTCATGGAGCGAATGCCGTCATTCGGAGTGCAGGGGCGGATCAGCTTCAAGTGGGTTGATCCGCGGCGGTAGATTTCCATCTGCTTATGAACACGGGATGGCGTTAAACCCAGCGCCTTGATCTGTTCGATATCTCTTTTTGAGAAAGAATGTTTTTTCATCCATCCACCATCCACTTCTGAGTAAGTTCCCCGAATTTACTCCCTGATAAGTCGCCGCTACAGGTGGCGTAAGGCGTTTCTCCTACTTTTTACCTGATGAAGGTGTCATAGATGCCCACCGCTATGATGAAGATGATGAGCACGGGAACAGCATAGCGGATAAGCAGCACCCACCATCTTCCGACAGTGACGGCTTTCCGGCCTTTATTGGCCTCGTGGATCGCATGTTTGATTCCCCAGAAATAGCCCGTGAATACCGCCATAAAGAAGCCTCCTACCGGCAGGAAGATGCTGTTGGAAAACCAGTCGTAGGTGTCGAGCACATCGGTGTTTAAACCGGGAAAAGAAAAGTCTTTGAACACGCTGTACCCCAGCGCTGCCGGCAGCCCGACGATGAAAACGACCCCTCCCATGCAGATGGCGGCTTTTTTTCTGGACCAATCCTTTTCATCGATCAGCCAGGCCGTTACTACTTCCAGAAGGGAGATGGCGGAAGTCAGTGCGGCAATGCCCAGCAGGAAGAAAAAAAGAACCCCAAAAACGCCGCCCAGGGGCATTTGCGCGAAGACGGCCGGCAGAGTAATAAACGCCAGCCCTGGTCCCGCACCCGGTTCAAAGCCCAGCGCAAAGATGGCGGGAAACAAGGCAAGACCGGCCAGCAACGCCACGCCTGTGTCCAGCCCCGCCACCCATAAGGCGTTAACCGGAATTTCATCCTTATCGCCCATATAGCTTCCGTATGTGATGAGAGCACCCATCCCCAGACTCAAGGAAAAAAAGGCTTGCGCCAACGCGGCAAGCAGGGTTCTGCCCGTTACCTTGCTGAAATCCGGATTCAGATAATAGTGCAGACCTTCACCCGCACCGGGAAGCGTAACGGACCTCACGATCAGAATCAACAGCAGTACAAATAAGATCGGCATCAGGATGGTGGACCATCGTTGTATGCCTTTGACTACACCGGAAGCGATAATGCTTACGGTGATGATGATAAACAAGCCCTGCCAGGCTATCGGTTCCCATACACTGCTGATATGGTTCTTAAAAACACTGGCGTGATCGATTCCCGGCGTACTTGCGGCGATCACGACCTTGTAAACGTAAGCAAGAGACCAGCCGGCAACGACTGCGTAATAGGAAAGAATAAAAAAGCCGGTAAATACACTGAGCGCCCCCACCAGCCACCAGGGACCGTTCGGCGCGAGGGCTTTAAAGACACCAACGGGATCTTTCTGCGCCGCGCGTCCTAAAACCATTTCGTTTATGACTAATGGATAACCGAGCAGCAAAACGGCCATCAGGTATATCAGCATGAAAGCCGCCCCGCCATGCTCGCCCGTCATGTAGGGAAACCGCCAGATATTCCCCAGCCCGATGGCCGATCCTGCGGCAGCAAGAATAAAGCCGGCGCGGTTTGCCCAATGCTCCCGGTTTTTCTTCAAATCTTTCATGAGTTTCCTCCATCATCGCCATTCAACCGATGGATGGATGTTTTTTTCGCCGCGAACTATAGGAATTTCCCTGCCGGGTGTCAAGGTAAACCCGTGCCCATCTTACAAGATCCGGCGTCGGGTATCCGGTCTAGTTGAAGATGTCAAGAAAAATACTTATCTGGAAATTTGACGCCGGCCCCGGTGATCCATTTCAGCGTTCGGCTTTTTCCAGATCTGTCTTTGCGTTGCGCACGAAAGATGCAGTCAGGTAATCGAGCGTTCTAGGCAAAGTGAGTTCCATGCTGAAAAAAATCTGCA
>DNYQ01000194.1 GCA_003506745.1 Syntrophaceae bacterium | reverse complement strand
TTACCAGAGACTAAGAGTCAGAACAGATTTTATCGTGTCACCCGGCCTGAAGTTGGTCACCCGTTTTGACGCGATGGAACGGGCCTGGGGAGCAACCAGAAGTGCAACCGGTACAACCCTGGCCCTCGACTCTGCTGGAACGGTGGCGGAAAATGAAAACATCGCCATCGACTGGGCCTATATCGAATACAAGTCCCCGATCGGTGTTTTCAGCGCCGGTTACATGAATGACGGCTCGACGGGCACCATTTTCGGCAACAGCTACGCGCCGACCGCCAGAATCAAGTATGCCAATAATTTTGGTCCGGTAAAGATCGGTCTGGCCTATACCAAGGTCAAAGAGGGAAGTCTCACTACGATAAATCCGACCGGCGTCGCCGATGCCGACCGGGATAAGTACGGCGTTGTCGGAGAATACATATGGAAAGGCGGGAAAGCGGGTTTGAATATCAATTATTACCGGTATGCCGATACGCGCCCGTCGTCCAATTACAAGCGGCTGTATTTCCTGTTTACGCCTTATGTTTTTGCCAAAATCGGTCCGGTAGCCCTGCAGGCGGAATTCAATTATGCCGTCGGTGATCAGAAGTATGAAGCGCCTTCAACCACTGCCAATAAAGACATTGAAAGTATTTCCGGGTGGGTTGATGCAACGGCTGATTTCGGGATGTTCTATGCAGGCGGCAGCATTGCCTATGTGTCGGGCGATAATGATGCGAATGATGATAAAGTTAAAGACGTTATCAACGGCGGCCGCGACTGGAATCCCTGCCTGATTATGTGGAATTATGAGCGCACAAACTGGGCGGGTGGCCTGGCCGGTTACAACGGCGCAGCTCAGGATACCCAGATGGCCAACGGCTGGTTATTCCAGTTGCGAGGCGGTGTAAGGCCAATTGAAAAGTTGGACGTCATGCTGTCCGCAACGTATGCCGTTGCCGACAAAAAAACGTTTGTTGGCACAACAGAGTATATAGATGACAAGTACGGCTATGAAGTGGATTTGACGGCGACCTACAAGATTACCAATAACCTGTCCTATATGCTGGGCGGAGGTTATCTCTTTACCGGTGATTACTATAAAGGACTGAATGATGCCAACCAGATCGATGATGATTTTCTGGTTATCAACAAGTTGACGCTGACATTCTAAAACAGGCGAAGGGGAAAGCAACGAGCAATGAGCGACGAGTAAACGGAAGTAAGGGTCTTCAGGCCTGTCACGGCGTATGGTCGATGCCGGAAAGCTCAAAGCTCATGGCTCATAGCAAAAAGAAAAGATAGACGGTAAGTTGAAAAAAGCCCTGCGGTCGAAAGCCGCGGGGCTTTTTTGCATTTGATGGATAAAATTCGGTTGCGTTTGCTGTGGATATACCGTAATTTGCTTGTGGCTGCTTGATGGTGTTTCATTACACAAACAGTTATCTGTTACCTGGGAGGTTGCGAGATGAATTTTAAGATCATACTGCTCATCGTGGTTGCCTGTCTTGCTGTTGTCTTCGTTATCCAGAACGTGTCGGCCGTGACGGTCAGTATTTTTTTCTGGGAAATTTCCTTGTCTCTTGCCCTGCTTATTTTCTTTGTCCTGGCCTTTGGTTTTGTTATTGGCTGGTTTTTGCACAGCTTATTTGCGTATCAGAAAATAAAAAAAGAAGTAACTGATATTCAAAACGATATGCGTTTACAGAAATGATAAGACAGCCATTCGATTAACCTTTTACAACCTGACAGACTGAAAGGCTCAACCGTCCATCCACTCTTTTTTGCCCAGCACACGGGCAACCATCATACTGGAAACATTGTCGCCCACGGCATTGACCATGGTGGCGGGGGCGTCCACCAGTGTGCCGATCATCGTGATGATCGGAAACGCTTCGGGAGGAAAACCGTACAGGGACAAAATCAAGAGCTCGCCGATCGTGCCGCCGCCGGGAATGCCGCTGACGACCACGCCGGTCAAAAGCGCGATGCCCAGAGCGGTCAGAATCGTATCGATGCCGGTAAAGGGCATCTGAAAAATGCCGAAGAGAAAGGCAATCTTCAAAACAGCGGCCAGGCATGATCCCTCCATGTGCATCGTTGCGCCGATGGGAATTACGACTTCGCTGATATCTTTAGGCACGCCGATTTTATCCGCGGCCTGCAGATTGGCGGGAATCGTTGCCATTGAACTGCCGGTGGCCAGCGCTGTAACTGCCGGTGGAATAATGTTAGTCCAGAATTTTTTCACGCCGGAGGCCCGGCCGGCGATGAACGCATACAAAGTAAAGGCCAGGAAAAAATATAAAATGGCGGTCGGATAGTAAACGGCCATGGCACGGGCGTAGGATCCCAGAAGTTCCGGACCGAAGACGCCGACCAGATAGGCAAAATAGGCGCAAAGGCCGATCGGTGCGTAATACATGATGTAAGAGATCAGCTTCATCATCACGGCATTGGCGGAAGTCAAAAACCCGGCAAAGGCTTTTCCTTTTTCTCCCGCGGCGGACGTGGCCAGTCCGGCCAGCATCGAGAAGATAATCAGCGGCAGCATATGATTTTTGGATAAAATATTGGGAAAATCCGGAACGGTNNGCCGGTGACGACAAATATGAGGATCATCACGGACAGAATTTTTCCCAGGCGCTTCAGATTGGTCATCGAAGCGACGGTGGACGAAATGGAAAAGAAGACCAGCGGAACAATAACGGTAAAGAGCAGGTTCA
>DNYQ01000282.1 GCA_003506745.1 Syntrophaceae bacterium | reverse complement strand
AAAGAACAAATCCGTCAGATTATTCAAAATATGATGCTGAATGCCGTGCAGTCCATGCCCGGAAAAGGAAATTTATCCCTTGAAATCCAAACCGTAAATTTGGAAGATAAAAAAGACTATACCGCGATTAAAGTAACGGATGACGGATGCGGGATTGAAGAAAAAAACTTGAAAAATGTCTTTGAACCTTTCTATACCACGAAAGAGAAGGGCACGGGATTGGGCTTGGCGATTGTCAGCCGCATCGTTGACGGTTACGGCGGCAGGATTAAAATTGAAAGCAGGATCGACGGGGGCACGGTCATTACAGTATGGCTCCCCTGCAACTAAGGTCGAGTGTCGATAAAAGGAGTCACGGGATGGCGAAGATTCTGGTTCTGGACGATGATCAGGGCATGAGGGAATTCATGGAAATCATGCTGGCAAAAGAAGGATATGACGTCACATCCGCCGACAGCCCCGCGAAGGCCATCAATCTCTGTCGTAAAACCTCCTATGATCTGGTCATCACTGATTTGAAAATGCCGAAAATGGACGGCATTGAATTTTTGAAGACCATCAAGGATCATCGGCCGGAAACAGTCGTTATCCTGGTTACCGCTTATGCTTCCGGTGAAACCGCCGTTAACGCCATGAAGGAAGGCGCTTATGATTATGTGGAAAAAGGCGGCAGCAACGAAGAATTGAAGCAGATCGTTCGTCAGGCTTTGCTGAAAAAGGGTTTGGTCGGTGAGCAGCCGGCGCCGAAGGCGCCAACATCGGAAACATCTTTTTGCGGCATGATTGGGACCAGCCGGGAAATGGCCAAGGTCTTTGCAACGATTCGTAAGGTGGCTGATACGCCGGCGAATATTCTGGTTTTGGGAGAAAGCGGCACCGGTAAGGAACTGGTTGCCCGCGCCATTCACGACAACTCTTCACGCTCCAAAATGCCGTTTATGACCATCAACAGCGGCGGCATTCCGGAGAACCTGCTGGAAAGTGAATTATTCGGTTATACAAAAGGTTCATTTACCGGCGCTTATACAGACCGTGCCGGCCTTTTTGAGTTGGCNNATTAAAGTGGATGTGCGGATTATTTCCGCCACCAATCAGAACCTGCAGAACAGAGTAAAAAAAGGTGAATTCCGGGAAGATCTCTATTTCCGCCTGAATGTTATTCCCATTCACATGCCCCCGCTCAGGGAACGCAAAGAAGACATTCCGCTTCTGACAAAACATTTTATCGAAAAATACGCCCGTGAATTCGGCAAGGAAGTGAGGACGATTTCCTCCTACGCGATGGAATTGCTGATGGGATATCCGTTTCCGGGTAATATTCGTGAATTGGAAAACATCATTGAACGCGGTGTGGCCATGGAGACATCCAATATCATCCTGCCGGAGAATCTGGTGCTGTCAACCGAGGCTGACGCCGAAGAGAAAAATATTGACCTGCATATTCCCGATCAGGGCATCGATCTGGCGGCTGAGCTCGAAAGCATTGAGAAAAGAGCCATAGAAAAAGCGCTGCAAAAGACAAAAGGCATCAAAACCAAGGCTGCCGAAATGCTGGGTGTTACCAGCGATTCCCTGAAATACCGCATTGAGAAACTGGGCGTGGAATAATATTTCCGAAATGGGATGATCACGAATAAGAAATATGGAAACTGCGCATATTCCCCATGTAAGGTTTTTCTATTATTTCAATATCGTCAACACGGGCGGCGGGCGGGCCGGTCTTGCACCAGACGACCATTTGATCGACGGCGGCGTCTTCCCCTTCCAAGAGGGCTTCCACGCGTCCGTCATCCATGTTGCGCACCCAGCCGGTGAGTTTAAGATTTAAAGCGGTTTGTTGCGTCATCGCCCGGAAGCAGACACCCTGGACTCTGCCGCTGATGTAAACATGCACTCTTTTCATGATGGTTTACCTGCCGACAAGTTTCAGGAATTCGTCTTCCGAAAGAACCGTGATCCCCTGAGATCTGGCTTTGTCCAGTTTTGATCCGGGTTCACGGCCGGCGACGAGATAAAATGTTTTGCCGGTTACGGATGAATGGACACTGCCGCCCAGCGATTCCACATAAGCCCTGGCCTGGTTTCTGTCCATGCTGTCCAGAGAGCCGGTAAAAACAAAAGCTTTCCCCTGAAGGGGTGCGCCGGCCAAAGTTTCTTTTGCCTGTGGGGACAGACCAGCCCGCTCAAACTTTTCCAGGACTTTCCTGTTTTTATCCTCGGCAAAAAATTCGACGATGCTTTGCGCGATTTCAGGGCCGATTTCATTGACCCGGGTCAATGCTTCCAGACTGGCCTTCATGAACTTTTCCATACTGCCGAAATGTTCCGCAAGAAGTTTCGCCGTTCTCTCCCCGACGTGGCGAATGCCGAGTGCAAAAATGAATTTGTCCAGAGAAGGCGTCTTGGAGCGTAGAATGGCATCCAGGAGTTTCTCCGTTGATTTTTTTGCCTGCCGATCCAGAGACAGCAACTGTTCTTTTGTCAGATAATAGAGATCGGCCGGGTCTTGAATGAGTTTGGCGTCGAAAAGCCGGGCGGAAACTTTTTCGCCAAGGCCTTCAATATCCATCGCGCCGCGTGAGGCGAAGTGCCGGATGTGTTCTTTAATTTGCGCGGGGCAGGA
>DNYQ01000170.1 GCA_003506745.1 Syntrophaceae bacterium | reverse complement strand
TGGATTTACTCATCTTCTTGATCTTCTCAAATTCCGCTTTGTCTTTCGGGAAGGAAATGACGTAGTCCACCTTGCTGAACTGCCCGTTGTTGACGTACTGCATGATGGTGCCGCAGTTCATCACGCCGTTTTCCTCGATATTGAACAGTTCGTTCGGGAATTTATCGCCGGCCGTCGGCAGGGCCTTGACGATGTTCTGGCGAACCACCTTGGCATCCAGCGACTGCGCTGCGGTGACGGCACGGGCGATGATGTGCATCATATTGTAATTCAAACAGTTTTCCGCATTGACCACCGATCCTTTGTAAGCCGCATTATATCTTTTCATGTAAGAAGGCATAATCGGCAGGGGTAATCTTTTAATGTCCCCTGTGCTGATCATTCCTTCCAGCAGGTTCAGTTTATTTCCGAGGGTTTTGGCGATGTAATCCGGTTTGGCCTGGTCAATCAGAATGAATCCGCCTTTGAAGCCCAGGCTTCTGGCCTGTTCAATCACCAGGGCGCTGGGAGCCGAAGGACCGCCCACGACCAGAAAATCGGGTTTGGTGGCAATGGCCGCCGTCAGCTGCGCGGAAAAGTCTGTTTCCGTGTAGTAATTGGCCGGTTTGTCGGCCAGAATCTTGCCGCCTTTTTTCTCCCAGACCGCCTTAAATACGTTGCGCCAGGCATCTCCATAAGCGCCCAGGGTTACCACCATTGCGCCGTTACGCCAGCCTTTGTCCCAGGCTATGATGGAGAAGTTTTTGGCGTAAGCGACAAAGTTCGGAACGGGATTGATGATCATCGGGTGCTTCTTCTCCATGATGGTATGGACGCTGGAGTAGGCCGCGATGATGAAGTTCTGTTCGGGAATGGCCATGATGGCGCCGACCGTTGTGGCAACAGGGTTGAAAACGGCAATGGCCTTGTTTTGACTCACAAACCGAATCGCATTATTTTTCGCCAGGGTTGGGTCAGCCCGGTCATCCAGTTTTTCCAGTTTGAAGGTATATTTCTTGCCGTGTACGGTAACGCCGCCCGCGGCATTGATTTCTTTAACCGCCATATCCACGCCGTTGTAACAATCCTGGCCATACTCGGCGGCCGGTCCGCTCAGAGGCCCTGTAAAACCAATGCCAATCTCATCCGCAGATGCAACTGCGGTCCACGCAATAAATGCAAACACGAACATCGAACACAATAGCACTTTCCAACTTTTCATTACCATCTCCCCTTTCTTCGATAATAATTACATACAACGAGCGTTGGTTGTATATTAAGCGGAGATGGTTTTGTCAAGGCTTATTTTAGGGTTCTATGGCAAACCGGATGGGGCCTGAATCACCTTGTCCGGGCCGCTTCACTTTGCAGGTTTCAGGCGGTTGTCCATCCCCGTGAAGCCGCACCCCGGCTGGTAGCAGGTGACGTTCAGAAACTCGCATTTCTGCTTGCAAACCGGGCAGGTGTCGGGCGGTCTGACTGTCACGACGGTATTCCCGCAGTTGCTGCACTTCCATGTATTTTCGGGAAGGGGTGTTTGATTTTCGGCCATGGTCGGTTCCTCCTCAATATTTTTGCATATCTATCACAAAATCAGTCGGATATAAAAAATAATTTCAGCCATCGAATCACGGGTATGAAACCCCAAAGCAAGCTTTGGAAACAAATTCCGCAGCAAGCTGCGGGGGTACACCCTCCGCTTTGCGGGATTGTTCGACTTACAAATTTCAATTCACTTTGTTTTTGAAATTTGAGTCTCACAATAAACTTGAAATAAATGAGAACTTTCGGTAAACAGAAACGCTTTTAGGATACAGGAGAGATGCATGGCAAAAAACGCAAAAATAAATGATCTGGCCGGGCTTTCGCTTTTGGGATCAGGCGAAACCGTAAAACCCGTCCGCCAACTGGAGACGTTTCCCAATCATTCCCGGCGCGACTATACCGTCACCCTGTCCACGGAAGAATTCACCTGTGTCTGCCCGATGACCGGCCAGCCGGACTTTGCCAAAATTAAAATCCAGTATATCCCGAATAAGAAAATCGTCGAATCAAAATCGCTGAAACTGTATCTGTGGTCGTTCCGTAACGAAGGCGTTTTTCACGAACATGTCACCAATATTATTCTGGATGATCTGGTGGCCGCCCTTGCGCCCCGCTGGTGCAAAGTGACGGCCCAATTCGCCGTGCGCGGCGGAATTGCCATCACGGTGGACGCGGAATATAAAAAATAACGGGTAATCCCTCAGCAAAAAAACACCATCAAGATAAATCTGAATGAGCGATGAAAGGATAAAAAATGGGCAAGCGTGAAGACATCAAAAAAGTATTAATCATCGGTTCCGGGCCGATTGTAATCGGCCAGGCCTGCGAATTTGACTATTCGGGCACACAGGCCTGCAAGGCGCTGCGCAAGCTCGGTTATAAAATTGTGCTGGTGAATTCCAATCCGGCTACAATCATGACCGATCCGGGGATGGCCGATGTCACGTATATTGAACCGCTCAATGTCCAGGCGCTGACGGAAATCATTGAAAACGAAAAACCGGATGCCATCCTGCCCAACCTGGGCGGCCAGACCGGCCTGAACCTGACGTCCGAACTCTACAAGCTGGGTGTTTTGCAGAAACACAACGTCAAAGTCATCGGCGTACAGGTGGACGCGATTGAGCGGGGCGAAGACCGGATCGCGTTTAAGGAAGCCATGAAAAAGCTGAACATCGACATGCCCAAAAGCGAACCGGCCGTGACCGTGGAAGAGGCGGAAAAAATCGCCGCCTGGCTGGGGTATCCGGTTGTCGTCAGGCCTGCCTACACCATGGGCGGAACGGGTGGCGGCATTGTGTATAACCTCGAAGAGCTTAGACTGATTGCCAGCCGGGGGATCTCGGCAAGCCTCATCGGCCAGATTTTGATTGAAGAATCCGTCATTGGCTGGGAGGAACTGGAGCTGGAAGTGGTCCGCGACGCCAACAACAACATGATCACCGTCTGCTTTATCGAAAATGTGGATCCGATGGGCGTGCACACGGGCGATTCCTACTGCACCGCGCCGATGCTGACGATTTCCGAAACGCTTCAGAAACGCCTGCAGAAATATTCCTACGACATCGTTGAGGCCATTCAGGTCATCGGCGGGACCAATGTGCAGTTCGCGCATGATCCCCAAACGGACCGCGTGGTGGTCATTGAGATCAATCCGCGCACCTCGCGCTCTTCGGCGCTCGCCTCCAAAGCAACCGGCTTCCCGATTGCTTTGATTTCTTCCACGCTGGCCTCCGGCATTACCATGGAGGAAATTCCCTACTGGCGCGACGGATCACTCGAAAAATACACGCCTTCCGGCGACTACGTCGTGGTGAAATTTGCCCGCTGGGATTTTGAAAAATTTCCCGGCGCCCAGGACAAGCTGGGCACGCAGATGCGCGCCGTGGGCGAAGTCATGAG
>DNYQ01000145.1 GCA_003506745.1 Syntrophaceae bacterium | reverse complement strand
GGTCAGGTATTTTCCACCAGCATGCTAGTTGAGTTGACTGGATAACTATTTTTTGCTATCTTGGCCCGCATGACGCGAGCCTATTCATACACTCGAATTTCGACTCTGGAACAGTCGAAAGGACGCGGGATAGAGCGGCAGCTCGCTGCTACAAGAGATTTTTGCCAAAAGCACAATCTCAATCTGATCGAAGAAATGTCAGACGTTGGGCTTTCGGCATTTCACCAAGCTCACCTGCGATCCGGTGCGCTTGGTGCGTTCCTGGAAGCGATCCGAGCGGGAAAGGTCACTCCAGGCTCTTACCTGATCATCGAAAACCTCGACAGACTTTCAAGAGCAGCACTCCCCGATGCTATCATGACCTTGCTCGAAATAATCCGAGCAGGTGTTCTTCTTGCCACGATTTCCGATGGCGCGATTTATTCTGCCGCGTCGCCGGAAACTCAAATCATCATAGGCATTATGACCCTTGCTCGAGGCCACGGCGAGTCCGCGCGCAAATCTGAACTTTCCAAGGCAACATGGCGCATCAAACGAGCGAAGGCCGAAGAACGTCCGATTACAAGCGTATGTCCAGGATGGATGCGCTGGTCAAAAGAAAACGGGCAGTTTGAAATTATAGAAGAGAGAGCCGCTGTTGTCCGAGACATATTCAACTGGGCGAAAGAGGGTAAGGGAAAGAATTGGATCGCAAGACGGCTTAACGAACAGGAACGTCCGACACTCAAAGACTCGTCGAAGTTCTGGCAGCCTTCGTCTGTCTATCTTGTTCTCACAAAAAAGGCCGTCTTCGGCGAGTTCCAGCCGCATACAAAGGTCGGCAACGTCAGGACGCCGGATGGGCCTCCGATCCAAAACTACTACCCTGCGATCATGTCTAAAGCTGAATTTTACGCGTCGCAGCCGCCGAGAGGGAAAAAGTTCAAATCGGCTTCCGGATCCTCTCCGGCAAGTCTGCTGACTCCCTTCTCTAAATGTGGCGCTTGCAATGGACCAATGCGCAAACTCAACAAGCAGCGAACTGTCAAGGGAAAAACGTTCCTCTCCCCTTATATCGTTTGCCGCAATTCCATGTCCGGCGGGTGCAAGGGAAGCAAGTGCTGGCCTCACCGTTTGCTTGAACGCGCGATCGTCGGTGCCGTTGCAGTCTACTGTGCAAAGCACCTATCCCTGTCCGATGCGGCCGAGCGTTCGAAGCGATCAGCCGAAGCCAGGCATGAAGCAGCAAAGGCAGCCAGGGAGGATGCGGAGAAGCGGCTTGACGCCGCAATGGCCGCAATCGGGGCATCGGTGTCGGAGGCGCTGCGCAGACGCCTTGAAGCTCTTGGAAAGGCCGTGGACGAGGCCATGGAGGCGGAACAAAAGGCGGAAAAAGATTTGATGGATGCGCTGGTAGTCGCGGACTTGACAGATGCGCCAGCGGCCATGGTCAAGATGGCAAAAATTGAAGACCGGGAAGCTGCCCTGCGCTTCATGAGGCGCGTCGTCCGGTCCATATCATTTGTTGGGGACGTAGCGAAAATCAGCCTCATCGATGACGTTTTTTTCAAGGTAGTCTTGACTGGATCGGGCTCGAAAAGGCGGGGGATTTACATGACATTTCCTGAGATATCAGCGAATAGGAGCAAAATTATTGATGAAGGCGAAGCAACCCCTTGAATCTGGAGCACACGCCAGAATATCTGGCGTGTCAGCAGTCATCGTTTACGACGAGTCAAAAAGCGCCTGCGAGTACCGGAATAAACCTCTGATACATGACATCAGGCAGTTTCATCCTACATTTCACGGCACGTGTGCTGCGCCAGGAAAATGGGAGTGGCATATCTTCGGCACTTTGTCCCCGACCATCTTCAGGTTTCCTTTCCCCAACCTATCTGCGGGGCAAGTTTTTGGATGGCCTTGTTCACGGCTACTTCCAACGTAGCAGCCCGGATATAGTCTAAGTAGATTTCGTCCCTATCCTGGCTTCCAAGCCGACGGCATAGGTACAGGTGCCTCTCTCCTTGCCGCTGTCGGCCCCCGGCCGTGACTCCGTTTTCATCATCGCCCAGAATAGGCTCTGAGGGCTTTTTTTTGATTTGGTCCCGTTTGAAGGCCTCCAGCCACGCCTTGATTGTGGCCAGGCCTTCCAGGGTTGCGCACGGGTAACCGAGAAGCGACGCCTGAACCTGGGTCCAGCGACGCTTGCCTTTGTTCTCGTCGGCTATCCCGACGGTAACCGTCAGCGAAAAGCCATGCGCGTTGAATGAAAGCATTGGTTATCCTCCTGGCTAGCGGCGTGGGTTCCAGATTTGAAGCCATTGGTCGTCCGTGACACCCCTATCCAGAAGATAGGATACCCGGCCGTAACGGAGGGCCGTGTCCCATTTCGCATTTTTCAAATTGAAGTAGCTCGACTTGAGGTTCGGCTGGACCTGGATGATGCCCCGCTTGACCCTTCGCCATATCCAGGGCTCAAGCTCGATCGCCTGCCGCCGAGCATCGAACGCATACTTTCCCCAATGATGGAAGCCCGCGATGGCGGCATTGATCTGATTCATCTTGAAGTGGGGCTGGCCGTCGGATTCAAGTGTCCGAGTGATACTGCTCTTCAGGCGGCTCAAGGCCTCTGGGCGCATGACCGCAGTGAGCTTTTCATCTCGTACCCTGACCTGCCATTCCAGGATATCCGCAGCCCGATCTCTCAGATCAACCCAGGCTATCGCGCCGATTTCGAACGGCTTCCTGGCCAGGAACAGAATTTCGTTCTCCCACCACATCAGGCCAGAACGGCTTGCCCTGGCCCATTCCAGGGCTTGCCCTGCCTGGCTACGCCAAACCAAGCCGCCCAGGGCGTAACGTGCCAACTGCCCGCGTAGCGTTTGGACGTGGGTCTGGGGCAGGATGTTCGCCAGGCTGGCCAGAAAGTGCTCATCGAGTATCCGGAAAGACTGGGCCCCGGTGTCCAGTTCGGCGGTATCCCAGTCCAAGCGAATACGCCCCAGGTAGGTCTTGCGGTAGCGATGAACGTGCACCCGCGCCCAACTCAGGACTGCGCCGGGGCTCCACCAGGGCCGCCAGTATCCCTGTGCTTGCCCAGCAATGGGGGCGAGAAGCAACCAATGCAGATAGATTTCGTGCGCCAGATCGGCCAGGACCAAGTCTTTGGCAACCGAACGGGGCAGATACTTCTCGGTCAGCGTCCCGGCTACGGCCTGGAAACTGTCCCGCCCCAGGATCTGGCTCAACTGCCGATACTCGCCAGCCAGGGCCAGGCTGCGCTGGGCCCGCCGGACCAGGGCTATGTCGCCCTGGCCCGGACGGAAGTTTCGTTGGATGCCCACGGCTAGGCCTGCCCCTTGGCCCTGGACGTTTCCTCCTTTGCCAGCTCTTTCTCTGCCTTGCCCAAAAGACCATCCAACCAATCCCCGAATTCCGGCTGCAGGGTGTAGCTGTATCCCAGCGCGGCACATCTTTCTTTAACGGCCTGGTACCTGTCGAAAAGCCCGTCCGAGATTTTGATGTTGACCTGCCGGGACTGTGTGTCTGATTTCTTCATAATTCCCATGTGTTACCTCACTGCTTAAGGGTTAGTTGCACGAATGCCGAACACCAAAACGTTATCCGCGGGGCATTTTTTCGCGCAAGATTTTTGAGGGGGGTCGACCAAAAAAAATGAAAGCTAGTCGGGTTTCAATCTTCCGTGCCGGGGAGGTGGTTCAACGGCTAGAGCATTCCTGGACTGGGAATGCCCATGAATCATAGATTCTCACGTCCATATATGAAGTGGATCAGTTCGCCTTCATTCCCCGCCTTTTCCCCGGCCCAGGACTGGGCGCCAGCTCCGGCGAAGCGCTATGCTGAACTCAAACCCGTTTTGGAATTGTCGGTCGCCACGCCGACACGTCCGCCAGGGGAAACGTCAGCCCGGGTCGCGAAGGACGGCGTAATGTCCATAATAAGAAGGAGGCGTTACAGCAGCATTTTGGATCACGATGCCCACGTCATCTGGGATGCCTGGGCGCGGTCAGGACAGGCATTGTCCATCCTGGCCGCAGACGGCATCCACCATCTTGGACATCAGATCCCGCGCATCAGAAAAGGTCAGCCAACCTGCCACAAGGTCCAGGGCTATCCGCAGCGTAGCCTGCTGCATGACATCGCCTAGCCAGCGATGTTGAGATGGATACGCCCGCACCGGAAAGCCGCGTGCGAAGGAAACTCGCCCGCGCGGTTTGGGGACCAGCCCTACAAGCTACCCGGCCCGTAACCGGGGTGTGAAGTAGGGTTGAGTCCACGCTAGCGATGTGATGTGGTGCGCCTGGATAGATTAAATACCGAAAGCCCTGGGAACCAGGGCCGCGGGACAGTACCTTCGCCTTCGGGCATGGACTGTGACGCGCAAGGGACGCAGCGGCCGCGCGAGACGAAACCGGTAGGCTACCGGACATAAGCTCGATGCGGTTAGAGCAGTTGCGTTGAAGGGCGAAAGCCCGACCCGATCCGCCATGACGACGGAAGGAACCATCGCTGGAAAACTCTCATGCTAGCCCTGGAGTAACACTCTGCTGTGCCACTTCGGGAGTTGAAAGGAGCAGGAATGCCGGGATACGCCCCGGCGGTGAACATGAGAGCACAGATGGCGTCTACAGCGGATAATGCGGTATGTGAGGTAATGGCTCACGGCGGCGTACTGCCCTAAAGGGCAAGTGCCGTTTCAATCGAATCGGGGATGCAACCAGCCGGCTATCGGCTGGGCACGGAGGCTCCGTAGTAACCTCCCCTTATCGGGGCAACGTCTACGTCCGACCCTGCGTGAACAGCGCAGGGCATTGGAGGCGGCTGGCTACCGCCGACATGTAAGCGAAGGATAGACGCCGGGTAGAAATGCCCAGAGGCGAAGGGAGCTAGGGGACCCGTGGCAGGGTACCAAGTCTGATGCGTTTGAGTACTCCCGCCCAGAAGGGAGGGGGAAGAAGAGAGGGGGGCGCATGCCCCCCTCTTTGTATTCCAGCAAGCTATCCGCTCGGCATCACGATCATTTGTCAAAGTCCGGCCAATCCTCACCACGCATGCCAGCGCCCCAGGCATCGGCCCCAATGGACATGCCACTGAAAATGAATGCTTTTAAAAAGTCCTGTGATGAAAAATAACTCGAATACTCCGTCACAATGGCTGATCGCTCTTCTGAAGTGTAACCGGCAGGTATGTATCCCTTCCCCTGCATGCAGATGCTGATATGCTGCGACACGGCGTTAGTATCATTAACCCGTTCTCGCGGAACACTGGCCCGACATTCCTGAATATCCTGCCAGGTATTATAATATCTTCCATTTGCATTCTCTGGATAGTTCCAGCCATCGGTGCTGTTCGGATTTTTGTGCCCACACCCGGCTAGCGATATAAAGATGACGCAAAGCATTGCCGGAATGCAGCGCATATAATATCTCCTTATAACTCTATTAAGTCGGACTTTGCCAAGAAGGCTTTTAAATATGCTGGAGGAATATTTATTGTCGCCGATTTATTTTCATACTTTGACTGATTCCCGTGCCCGCTTTTTATCAGCTTTTCTAATTCGTTAAAGTCATTACGAGACATAGCTTTTCTCATTTCTGGAGACGGCGTCAACACTGTACCGCTTCCCTTACTAGTCAATACTATTTTCATCCCAGAATCCAAAGATTCATCAAGTAAGTGGCGATCAATGTCGATTGCCCCTGCTTCAAGGACGTAACCGTTTATGTCGTCTTGAGATATTAAATCTTTGTGCAGTGAAGTTCCTGTATTACGTTCAATAGCACTTCCTACCCATATTCCAACGCACTTGTATATAAGTCTATATCGAATTTCTCCGTTAGCATTTTTAAATTTTGTTAATGAATATATATTGTGATTATTTTCGTCTATCGCCATTGCAGGGCCTTCGACAAAAGATAATGATCTTTTCTTATTGCTATCATTTAATATAACTGTCTTCTTTTTTGTTTGGGAAAAAATAGAATTATCTACGCCTTGCGGCGCTTGAATCGTTGCACATCCGACAAGTAAGAGTGATGCAAGTAGAATCATAAATAGAATCTTATTCATTTTCTTGTCTCTCCTGTAATAAGATTCACAGCAAGAGCAGCGAGCTTGCCCATGCCTCCCCCTTTTGGGGTGACATAGCAGAAGCGCGGCGGATCGCCAAGATGAAAGAAAAAACGGGTGAAATCCTATCGAGGGGACAGGAGGAAGATAATGTGACTATATCTCTGACGACGAAAGGAACCACCGCTGGAAAACTTTCACGCTAGCTTCGGAGTAACACCTCGCTGTGCCACTTCGAAAGTTGAAAGGAGCAGGAATGCCGGGATACGCTCCGGCGGTGAACATGAGAGCACAGATGGCGTCTACAGCGGATAATGCGGTATGTGAGGTAAAAGCTCACGACGGCGTACTGCCCTAAAGGGCAAGTGCCGTATCAATTGAATCGGGGATGCAACCAGCCGGCTATCGGCTGGGCACGGAGGCTCCGTAGTAACCTCCCCATATTGGGGCAACGTCTAGGTCTGACCTCGCGTGAAGAGCGCAGGGCACTGGAGGCGGTTGGCTACCGTCAACAGGTAAGCGAAGGATAGACGCTGGGTAGAAATGCCTAGGGGCGAAGGGAGCTAGGGGACCCGTGGCAGGGTACCAAGTCTGATGCGTTTGAGTACTTCCGCCCAGAAGGGCGGGTAAGAAGAGAGGGGGGCACACGCCCCCCTCTTTGTATTCCAAACAACCTGTTCGCCCGGCACCAAAGATAACCGCGCGGCCAAGGCGGTTGGCGTCAAGGCGCGCTTGCGCCCCGAAGGGCCTGGCCTTGACGCCAGCGCCGGGCGCGCGAAAAATGCTCCGGGCGGAGATTATGGTAATGGAACACTGCCAAAAACCTAGCGATGGCCTAGGCCATCCGAATAATCTACACGTGAGATCCCTGAACGCCCAGCCCAAGCAGGTGCATTTCTCTGCCAACGCCCTTGACGATAAAGGGGATTTAGTTGACACACAAAGGCATTCAGGAGAGCAGCATGCCACGCGGACGACTCAAAAAACAGAGCGGGCCTGGACGGACTTTAGACTGCCCCGCCTCCTTCCTTTACGAAGCCCAACTTTGGCAAATGGCCGACATATTGCGGAGTACGATGGGTGCAGCCGAATACAAGCATGTTGTCCTGACTCTCATCTTCCTAATGTACATCGCACCATCGACCAGCTTGTGGACGACCCCCTGGACGACATCAAACACAACAACAAGGCGCTCAGGGGTGTGCTTGCCCAAAACATGAGCCTTCCCCGAAAAGATGCCGCAGCCCAACCCCTGTCCACTTTTGCAACACTGCTTGTGGTCCGAAGAGCGAGGCCACCTCTTACAAAAGGGAGAAAAATATGGCGGACTCTGAACAAACCTCAACGCCCCCGGATGTCATGCGGGATGCGGTTATTAGTATGGCAGTTGAGTCTTGGCGCTTTGGTCGGGTGTTTGACCGTTTGCTGCTGAAACTTGATGCTGGAGAACAGAATCGCTATAAAAATCAATTTCGCTGGTTCATAAAAAAAGTGGAAGAGGCCCTGGCGCAAGCAGATCTACGAATCGTCAACGTGGAGGGGTATCCCTTTGACTCGGGCATGGCCGCTACCCCGCTGAATATCGAAGAGTTCAATGCTAAGGAATCCTTGATGGTCGATCAGATGCTCGAGCCGATCATTATGGGGAAAGAAGGTCTGGTTAAGACAGGAACAGTCACCTTGAGGAAGGTGGAACTATGACTAATTTCGTTGGCATTGACTTGGGTACTACAAACAGCGCGATCTGTTCCTATGACGGTTCAGAAACCCATATCTGGAAAAGTCCCCAGCAGAATGACGTAACTCCATCGGCAATTTATATCGACCGTCGCGGGAATAAGCAGATTGGATTTAACGCATACAACATGGCGCCTCAAAGTCCTGACAACTCCGCGACGGGGTTCAAACGACTCATGGGGACGGGCACGCCCATTCTATTTTCTGCGGTTAACCTCTCCAAAACCCCCGAGGAATGCTCCGCAGAGGTGTTGAAGGTTCTGTTCGGCTACATGCCAGAAGAGATTAGGAACGACCCAGGTACCGGAACCGTAATCACCGTTCCTGCGGCTTTTAACCAAATGCAGAAGGACGCCACCATGCAGGCCGCCAGCATGGCAGGCCTCGGCAATGTTGCGCTTATGCAGGAACCTGTTGCAGCGGTGATGAGCGTCATGCGTGTCCGAAGCACTGACGGCATGTTCCTGATCTATGATCTAGGTGGCGGCACTCTGGATATTGCCATTGCCGAGAGCATCGGCGGACGGGTCAACCTCCTCGCCCACGGTGGCATCGCCATATGTGGCGGCCGGGATTTCGACCGCGTCCTTGTCGACAACGTTGTCCGCCCTTGGCTGCTGGAACACTTCGACCTTCCAAAAGATTTTTCAGTGAATCCGAGCTTCAAATCTCTCATCCGGATGGCCACCTGGGCCACTGAACGCGCCAAGATCGAACTTTCGGCCCGCGAAGATTCGGTTATCAGTCTCTCGGAAACCGAAGCCCGAGTGAAGGATCTCAACGACAATGAAATTTATCTCGATATTCCTCTGCAACGTGGCACCTACGACAAACTGATCGCAGAACGCGTTGGTGAATCAATTGAGTCTGCCCGGGAGACGCTTAATAAGGCCGGCCTCTCCCCACATGACCTTGAACGGATTGTGTTCATCGGCGGACCGACCAATTATAAACCCTTGCGTGACAAAGTTGCCTTTGAGTTGGGAATCCCAGGGAACACCGATGTAAATCCCATGACAGCTGTTGCCGAAGGGGCGAGCCTTTTTGCGGAGTCCATCGACTGGAGCTCCCAGAATCGGTCACGCAAAAACACCCGTGGTCAGATTTCCTCAGGAGGCAGGCTGGCGCTGTCTTTCAACTACATAGCTCGCACTCCAGATGTTAAAGCCAAAATCGCCGCACAATTGGCAGGCCAGGCCGCGGCGGGCGCCGAGTTTCAGGTCGATAGCATCGACACCGGCTGGACATCGGGCCGCCTGCCTCTGAAACATGGCGCAACCATCGACGTCACCCTGACAAAAACTGGTGATAACACCTTCAAGGTGTTTGTGTTCGACTCCATGGGCGGCCCCATAGCCCTGGAACAGGACAAAATTGTTATTACTCGAACCGCCGCCTCCGTGGATGCCATTCCTGCCTCGCACTCGGTTGGAGTTGAGGTATTGGAGAAACTTGGCGGCCGCCCAGTGCTTGACTATTTAGTTCGCTCGGGCGACTCGCTGCCGAAGAAAGGCAAAAAGATATTTAAAGCGGCTGAGTCGCTCAAATCCGGCACCCCAGGATCGCTCAATCTGAATTTATGGGAGGGCGAAATCGATAATCCCATTACTGATAACCGGCCCATTGGTGTCTTGAAGATTTCAGGCTCAGATTTCGATGACGGCGTGATTCCCGCCGGTGCCGATCTTGAATGTGACTACGAAATCCTAGACTCGGGTAATATCATCATCGAAGTCTCCGTGCCCTGTATTGGCGGCACCTTCCATTCAGGTAAGAACTTCTATTCTCGCCAAGAGGTACAGCCCGACTACACCGCGGCGGCTGCCATGGTTATCGAGGAAGGCGAAAAAACGCTGAACCGCATCGACGCGATCAATCAAGTTGTGGACAATCCAAAACTGAACCAAGCACGACGGAAACTCGAATCTGCAGTCTCGCTGAAGCCCGAGGAGGCAGAAACTGAAAAGTCCCAGGAAGCCATGGAAAAGGTGCTCGAGGCCCGACGGCTCCTTGCCCAAGTCCGAAAAGAACACCTCAGGGAAATGCGCCAAATTGATCTCGACGGGGTCGTGTCCTTCTTTGACGAGTACATCCGCCAACATGCCCGTCCATCTGAGGCGTCGGCCTTTGACAGCCTAGCAAAAACAGCTCAACGCTCAATCGACCGCAACGACAAGGATTTCGAGCACCATCTTGATGATCTAAAAGGTAAAAACTTCGAAATCCTCTGGCGGCAAGATTGGTTCGTGGTCGAGCGGTTCAAACGGATGATCAGTTCTCCCCATCTGTTTGCCGACAAGCCCCGTTTTGAGGAGCTCTCCCAGATCGGCACACAGTTCATGCGCTCCGATGACATTGAAAAGCTTCGCGCTGTTGTCGCCCAGCTTTCGATTATTCAAATCGGCTGCATCCCCGACAATGAGCTGCTCGAAGTCGCCAACATTATCAGGGGATGAGTTATGGCGAAGGATTTATGGTTGCCTAAAGAGTTTGAGTTGCCAGACGGATCGAAAATCCGATCACTTCTCTATTCGGGAGATGAGTGGCAGATTTTCAATACCAATGGCTCGACCAATATCCTGCTCACGCGTCCGGAACTAGCGCGAAAGTGGGAGAACTTCGGCCTAGTTGACGGATCCCTGCTCGGGGCTGTCTCCTTCGGAAGTGAATCATTCCGGAGCCTGAGCAGCCACAAAAAGTACACACTGATGGCGGTAGAGAATGGAAAATCACCTGAAAATAAGGTCGATGCACTGGCTTTTGCTTTTGCTCTCAAAGAGTCTCGAAAACTGTCGGAGGATGTCTCTTTCCATGATGCCGTTTATGTGGAGCAGTATTCCAGACTGCTTCCGACCTGGACGCTGACACCTCACGTCGATGATGAAGTTGTCTTGGGAACCTGGATCACCGGTGGGGTCGTCATTTCCACGAACTCTTTCCGGCGTTTGACCAATCTGACCGGCTGGATGCCTGCTGGCGATCTGGCGGAAATCATAACCGCGGCCGGGTTTAGCGTGCCTGCAGATGCGAGCTCACTGGCTAGGCGCAAGCCCCACGCTCAAGTCGGGGCCGAAAAGACTGTCATTACCAAGGAGGCCGTCGAACCTAAACAGCCGCAGGTGCCCGGTGACTCGTCAGAAGACAAGGTTTTCAAGCTTCCGGGACGACCACAGATTGAGAAGTTTTTCAACGAACACATCATTGATATCATCTTCAATGCCAAGAGATACCAAGCATTGGGCATTGATTTTCCTTCCGCTATCGTCCTGCATGGGCCACCAGGTTGTGGCAAGACCTTCGCCGTGGAGCGACTTATCGAGTTTATCGATTGGCCAAGCTACTCGATTAATTCCAATAGCGTGGGCAGCCCCTACATTCACGAAACCAGCAAAAAGATCTCTGATGTTTTTGACAAAGCGATTGATGGTGCTCCATCCGTTATCGTCATCGACGAGATGGAATCTTTCCTGTCAGATAGGCGCTCTGGCAGCTCGTCCGGCTTACATCACGTCGAGGAAGTAGCCGAGTTCCTTCGGCGGATTCCGGAAGCCATCAAGAACAAGGTACTAATAATCGCCATGACGAACATGATCGAGATGATCGACCCGGCAGTTCTGCGACGCGGACGTTTCGACCACATCATCGAGGTCAGCATGCCGTCGAGGGAAGAAGTCGCATCGCTGGTGGACTCACTGTTGAGTAGTCTGCCGAAAGCCGACGGCCTTAACGTGGGAAAAATCCTTGATGCTCTTACAGGCAAGGCTCTCTCCGATTCGGCTTTTGTCATTCGTGAGGCCGCAAGGCTCGCCGCCAGAGCAGGTAAAACAAAACTCGATCAAGAGAGCATTGAGGTAGCATTGAACAACCTTCCTAACGGCCGAGAAAAAAAATCCAGAGGCTTCGGGTTCATCTGGGATGACAAGTAATTGGAGGGGAGCATGGACCTCGCACAAAATCCTTTTCGCGTTCTTAATGCTAGCCCCCGCGATAATCGGAGCCGGATAATGGAATTAGCCGATGAACGTAGCCTCTTGCTTGACCAAAGTGAGTGCATGGAAGCGCGTTCAGATTTGACCAACCCTCGAAAAAGGCTTTCCGCTGAAGTCGCATGGCTACCAGGTATTGGACCCAAACGAGCGGGAGAAATGCTGTCGATCCTCGAGTCCTCGCCAACAGACTTGCTCGCCATCGATAAACTGTCGCCAATTGCTCGGGCGAATCTACTTGCGTCAGGCCTTGCTCGTTTGTCTAACCATAGTTCGGATGCTGTTGCGGAATGGGTTCTCGAAATCGCTTGGGCATTTGAAAATATCGACCCGAAAGAATTAAGCATGGTTATCAACGAGGAAAGAGTTGTTGCCGGCTTCCCAGAGGTGACTGACCTCTCGACTGTAGAAACTGAAATCCAGGAACGGCGGATACATTTCCGCAAAATTATCAAGTCGGCCCTGAATAACCTTTCTGCCAAGGACCTCGTCGAAGCTGTCACCATCGCAGTCGAATCGGCAACCGATGCTGGGGAGAAACTCGGGCCTATTCTGATTGCAGACCTCGCTGATTCGTATGAGGTAGAAGCGCAAGGATTCCTTGAAAAAGAGGAAGCGAACATAAAATCCTTGATCGCGAAATTGCGGACTGCCGTCGATGCTGAACGGCCTGATTCCGTTTTGACTCCAACGGTGGACCAGCTAATCCTGGTTGTGAAAAACTGGGATACTGTCGCTCAACCGATACAAGTTAGTGCGAAGAGTCGCGGTCTTGATCACGAAGCAAGCAGTCGCGTCGCCGAACTCGTTCGTGGTTTGGCAATTCACATGTTCAACGAGCACGGCAAGCTTGATTTATCACAGAAACTCACGAGCATGCTGCAGGAAGTATTCGCTGAAGTTCGCGATATCGCAGAACGTACAGAAGATGATGCAAATACACTCAATGAGATAGCAGAGCGAAGAAAGCTAAGCAGATTGCTTGATCCCATCTCAGATCTATGCAGAGTCGCGATAGAGAACTCTGAAAATAATCCAGCATCTGCTGATAAGGAAGCAAAGAAAGTTCTGGATGCTGCTACTCAGCTTATCGTTAATTTATCTGCATCAAATCCAAGCGCAGAAATTCTTTCGCAAGGAAATGATGAGATCGCAATTACGCTGATGGGTTGTGCAATTATTTATGGAAATAAAACTGAAAATTGGAAGCTATGCCTTATATTTCTTGAAAATGCACTAAAATATGCAAGAAGCAAAGATGTAAAGTTAAGAATCCAGAATAATTTAATAACTGTTAAGGATAACGATAGGCTTTATGGAAATTTGACACCTATTTCATCTGCCCCAACACTCTATACAATAAATGGAATCGGCATGACTATGTATGGTTCAACTGACAATGATCCGGCATCAGGATCATATATTTCCACATATTACTTTGTATTCTTTGCAATACCAGTATTTCCTCTAAGCAGATACCGTGTAATCCCAACTAGTAACGGATACAGATTTCTTGGAAAGGCTCCATTGCGGACATTTGACAAGTGGCACATTGCGATTGCAATTGGCGTTATTGTTTGGATATTTTTTGGAATGCGATAAATCTTAGCACTAGTATATACAAATATCAAAAAATAATTTTTATAATTCATTGATATTACATTTAATGAAATATTATTTTTATTTAAGCAGATTGACCAGAAAATATTTCGCATAACGGCGGAAACAGCATGAACAATAATCAAAATAATGAAATTAAAGGATTTGCAGGGCTTATTAACCTTGCGTCACCAAGCCTGAAAATCGAACAAAATAAACAAGCCAATGAAGAGACAGCAGCCTCTTTGCATTGTAAAGCAGCTCCTACACAGCCAGAACAACAGTCTAACACCAACCAAGAATCCTTCTCATCGGAGCAAAAGAAGAAGCTGTTTGCAAGAATTATTGATTGGTTTGACGCGAAGCCCTACCGCTGGCTCCTCATAATTGGCATTGCTTTTGTTGTATTCGCTGTGTTTCCGACCAGGAAAAATAATTCCATCCAACGTCCAGCTGTCTCTAAAACAATTTTTGCGAGTGTTCCGTCTGTTGGCACCAGCAACATCTTAAACGATAATGAAATTTGTTACTGCTTAGAAGAAAAGATTCGTCTTTCATCTTGGGAAACTGCTGTCAATAAAAGCTCAACAAGTGCTGTTAATGCTTTTAATAGAGCAGTCAATGATTACAACGAGCGTTGTGCAACCTATCGATATCATAGTGGAGCACTTGAACGAGTGCGATCTGATGTCGAATCAAGGAGATCTTCTCTTGAACAGAATGGACGATCAAGAGCATATGCCAACCAATGAACTATTATAGCGCATTGCACTACATCATTTTTCTGCCATGCGAAGATAAACTAATAATTCAATCAATTGATTACATACTAAAGTTTAGTACTATTTTAACTCAACTTACATATTAAAAATCATATTTTAAGTGGTGGTAATTGTATCTTTCGTAACTCCTATGCTGCAGAGTTGCATGATCAGGTGATTCAAACACCTGACCTGCACAGACTTTAACGTTTGTGGTGAAGACGAGGAAAAAGAGAACTCTTTGCGCGAAAGCTGGACACCGCGTTTTTGATAGCACGGACCAACATCTGTAGTGAATGTGACCTGCCCCCCTAAACCTGAGCCAGAGATTTTATTAGTCCCTGGTCAACGGAGGGAAGGTAATGGGCAGGAAAGGACAAGCACCGGAGCAGATAGTCGCCAAGCTGCGTGAGGCTGAGGTTTCACTGGCAAAGGGCAAGACAGTGGCCGAGACGTGCCGTGCTCTGGGAGTCTGCGAACAGACGTTCTACCGATGGCGTAACGAATACGGCGGGCTCAAGGTTGACCAAGCCAAGAAGCTGAAGGCGTTGGAGCGGGAGAATGCATGGCTGAAGAAGGCCGTTGCGGAGCTGACCTTGAACAAGCTCATCCTCCAGGAGGCGGCACGGGGAAACTTCTGAGCCCTTCCCGGCGTAGGAAGTGTGTGACTCACGTGCGTGAGGTTCTTCATGTGCCGGAGCGGCGAGTTTGTCGGGTGCTGGAACAGCCCCGAACGACGCAACGGTACCGTCCCAGCATTGCCGGAGATGAAGAACCGCTGAAGGCTGCCATCGTCCACTTCGCCAGCGAGTATGGCCGGTACGGATATCGTCGTATCCATGCCTTGCTGGAGAGGGAAGGCTGGCGGGTGAACCATAAGCGCATAGAGCGCATCTGGCGTCAGGAAGGGCTGAAAGTTCCCCAGAAGCAGCCAAAGCGCAGCAGGCTTTGGCTCAACGATGGTTCTTGTGTCCGGTTGCGGCCCTGCTGGCCCAACCACGTCTGGTCCTACGACTTCGTCATGGACAGGACGCACGAAGGCCGAGCGTTTCGCATTCTCGTGGTCATTGACGAATTTACCCGAGAATGCTTGGCGCTTGAGGTCTCAAGGCAGCTCCGCTCCGACGATGTGCTGCACTGCCTGGCACGATTGTTCATTGAAAAGGGTACGCCGGACTTCATCCGGTCAGACAACGGTTCAGAGTTCGCCGCCCATGCCGTCCGGGACTGGCTCGGCAAGGTCGGAGTGAAGACGCTGTTCATCGAGCCTGGCTCTCCCTGGGAGAATGGCTACTGCGAGAGCTTCAACGGAAAGATGCGGGATGAGAAGCTGAACGGAGAGTTGTTTTATACGCTCCGCGAGGCGCAAGTGGTGCTGGAGCTGTGGCGGCAAGAATACAATACATTCAGGCCACACAGCTCGCTGGGGCAACGTCCGCTTGCGCCAGCCGCCACCCTGCCCCTCGGGGCAGGGTGCTCCCCTTGGGGACCACCGCTGGACTCCGATGGGCATCCCAGACTAACATAATGAGTGTTACAACTCGTGGGGGCTGGTCAATTATCTGGGCCTTGCCCAGGAACTCAAGCAGGCCCTGGCCACGTATACCGAAAGCGGCGGTACGGGCCGGACAGCGCTTGACCAGGACGAGGCGGTGGCGGTGATGCTGGAGAAGTACGAGGTCTGTTGCGGCCTTCTCCACGGCTTTGAGTGGTCGAAATGGACCACCGGCACGCCGCAAGAGCGGGTGAGCCTGCTGCCGTCTGCCCAGGAGCACATCCTGGCGCAGGAAAACGGAAAAAATCGCTTTGTGCAGGCAGTGCGCGAGCTGTCCCAGGCCTTTGCCCTGGCAGTGCCCCATGACCAGGCCCTGCGCATTCGCGACGATGTTGCCTTTTTCCAGGCGGTGCAAGCCGTTCTCGCCAAGCGCGCCCCAGGTGATGCGCGGCCGGAAGAGGAACTGGACCACGCCGTGCGTCAGATCATTTCGCGCGCCGTGAGCCCGGAAGGTGTCGTCGACATCTTCGCAGCCGCCGGCCTCCAAAAGCCAGACATTTCGATCTTGTCGGACGAATTCCTGTCTGAGGTCCGCGGCATGCCGCAACGCAATCTCGCCGTCGAGCTTCTGCAAAAGTTGCTCAAAAGCGAGATCAAGAAGCGCAGTCGGAAGAACGTCGTGCTGGCGCGGTCTTTCGCCGAAATGCTTGAGCAGACCCTGCGCCGCTACCAGAACCGTGCCATTGAGGCGGCGCAGGTAATTGAGGAACTCATCGTCCTGGCGAAAAAGATGCGCGCCGCTGCCCAACGAGGCGAGGAACTGGGCCTGAACGAGGATGAGATGGCGTTCTATGACGCACTGGAGACGAACGACAGCGCCGTGAAGGTCCTGGGTGACGAAACCTTGCGGGCCATCGTTCGTGAACGGGTGGACACCGTGCGCCGTAACGTCACCATCGACTGGACCCTGCGCGAGAACGTGCAGGCGCAGTTGCGGGTGCTGGTGAAACGGATTCTCCGCAAATATGGCTATCCGCCGGACAAGCAAGAAATGGCGACCAAGACGGTGCTTGAGCAAGCCGCGCTGCTCTCGAATGAGTGGGCGGTGTGAGCGTGTAGCCTTGATACAGTTTCTGGATCGAGTCGAGCAAGGAACGTCACATTTTCCCTTAGTTCACAGGAGACGGTGGCTTGAACTTGACCTTCCTCCCGAAAACTGGACCATTCAAAGTGAGAAAATTCTCACATCAAATGGCCAAAGGTTGGGGTCATCTTCATCAACCCAGGGTCGTTACTCCTAGCTGGGCCTAAACCAGGGAACTTTACAACTGAGGTCGAGCATGAAGCTTCTTTCTATCTTCATGGTGGGAGTGGTGAGCATCTTGATTTCAGTGTCCACAGCTTTTGGGGCCGGATTATGCTCCCCAGAGCTTGTTATTGGTCAAATCTCTTTGATTAGTCCAGAGGGCGAGAAGGGAGTTGTGATCCGGCGGAATGGTGAGATCATCGAAGCCGTTACCGGTGATTGCCTCGTTTTTGGGGATTCGGTCGATGCCGGTAAAAATGCTCTTGTCGGCATCGTAACTGGCACAAAATATATAGAAATTGGCCGATCCAGACCGGGTACAACGTGGAACGCCCCTCAGATGCCGCAGGAGCGTCCCGCCGCCGGATTCGTACAATCGTTGAAGCAAGTCTGGGAAACCATTTGCAGAAACTACGACCTGCCACGGCCGGCGGTGAGCCGCGGGGGTGCTCAATGCGATGGAGAGGGATACGGTGTTGCCCTTGAGCCTCTCATAAGCCTGCCCCCCGTTCAGCAGCGCATCGGCTCCGATCTCACTCAGCTCGTTGTCGCCTGGAAGAAAGGCACTGGTCGCCGGCAGGTACGAGCGCAGCTCGTCCTCGACGGGGGTAAGACCCTTGCGGCAACGCAGGTATGCCACCGTTCATGGGGTATCCTAGAGTTTCCTTCTGGGACACTGAGGCCAGGTCAGGCCTTAATGCTCGAATTATCTGACACCGGAGGAACACGCATTACCTGGAGAATAGAGGTCGTCCCTGCAGCCGCATTGCCATCACCGCAGGAGCCCGTGCGTGAGCAAAGTATGCTCGGCGTCTGGCGGATGCTCCTCGGGGGTGCCGGTACGCGACTTGATGCGCTTTCCCGCATGACATCGCTTGACAGTCCTTTAGCCACACCGCGCTGGGTATTTAATGCGGTTTTAGAGGATAAACTTTCCGACGAGGTCCGCCAATGAGAAAAATATTTCATTGGTTTGTTTTTTATATCTCGCTTCTTGTTCTTCTCGGCGACAACTTCGCCGAGGCGGGAGAAGTCCGGCAGGTCCAAGTCAGCGGCTGGAAGGTGGAGCGTGTTCAGTCGAATGGGGAAGCTGAACCTGTATGCAGTGCGACAACACAAATTATGTTCCCCGACGCTACATTTTTCGAGAATAGATTTGTTCTTCGGTTCAAAAGCGACGGCAATGTCACAGCTGAAGAAATCATGTCCGATCTTCCGGAGTGGTTCACAGGTGGTGGCAAGAAGAAAGTCCCTTCGGAGAGATATGATGGGTGCCGATACTGGTTTGACGCTGGAACTATGCACCCAATGATATTTACTCAACATTATTCATCTGGACGCTGTGAGTGTGAATTTCGCACCGAAGGAACATTTTTAAATGATTTGAATAGTGCAAAGACCTTGAACATTGAGCCTAGTCCCGGTGCAATTCGTATTGAACAAGGTCGGCGCATATTAGTCAATGGAAAGTCTATCTATACTTATATGCTTGATGGCATGCATGAGCTTGCCAATGCTGTAGTAGATTGCCAGAGTTCAATTACAAATAATAAACAGTTTGAACCTATATTTATATCAAATGATTCACAATGCGCTGAAAAGCAACCATCACCCATGCCAACGCGAATTAAAGCCATGCGTGAAGTCTTTAATCAAAGACAAGACAATAATAATGCTGCGTGGCGTGAAGCAATGCTTGAGGCTGGGAATACTGCTGCTGATGCATTGAGGCTATCAGATGCCAGTAAGGCGTTCTCATTCCTTTTAAATACTCGTAATTCGCGTGCTTTAAATAATGATGAACAGAAGGGACTTGAGAGACTTATTGAAGTACTATTTCTTTCTGAACGATTTGATGAGGCTAAATCAGCCGCCAAACTTGTTCAAGACTGCGAAGCTGCCGAGGGTGCGATCGCTCTGGCGCATGGCGACGATTTAATTGCAGAACAGTTATTTTCTAAAGCTGTGAAGCATGCCTCCATGGGCAACAACATTTCTTCGTTACAAGATCTTTCATTTCTAAGTAATAGTAAAATTCCTTTAGATCAGTCAGACGCTGTATCTGCAAAAATGCGTCGAATCATAATTTGGTGGGGGCTCGCAGCGTTGGGGCAGGAACGGTGGTCACGCGACAGCGGCGGGGGGGATATCGTCGGGCTAGGAATACTCTCCCCGGCGAGTGTTATCCCAATTGACTTGGGTAGGTGGCTTGACGGCCGCATGCTTCGAGATGGAAGCGCGAATGTGCCAAGCCATCGCCGCGACCTTGGTATTGGTGCGTATATTCGTGGCGCCAGTTTGCTGAAAGCGGGATATTTGGAGGATGTTCCACTTAGTCTGGCTTATGCCAAACTAGAGCTTGAAGGCGGTTCCGGGGCAGATGGATGGGCCGCCCGTGCCCGTTTGGCCGAAGCAGAACTGCTTGCGGCACGAGGACTGATCACAAAAGCCAAGGAGAAGGTAGATTCAGCAACCAGAGACATTGAAGTTGAACTTGGCAAGGAGTCGCTACCGTGGCTGGAAGCGATGGCCATTCGCAGTGAGTTGGCAACAAGATTGGAAGATTATCCTGGAGGGGAAGCAATCGCCCGTGAAGGCTTGGCGTTTTTGCCGAGCTGCCTTCCGAAAGGACACAGCTTGCATTTACGTCTCGCCAGAGCGTTGGCTTCATCACTGTCGTGTCAAGGCAGGATTACTGAGGCGATAACTGCTGCGATCGATGTTATGGAATTCGATCCGCCTGCCAATCCACCAATTATGTTTCGTGTATTGAGGCAGATGCTCGCTGGTCAAAAGGTTTCAGAGCAGGGTGCCAGAGAATTCGCCTCAGCCATCAGCGCTCCTCCCCCCTCAATGCCTCTCAGTATTCGCGCTGAGCGGCTGGAGTTTATCCCTCTACTTTCACGGCTCTCTCTGAAGGTGGCTGACCCTGAGGCTGCTAAGGTTCTTGCCTTTTTTGCAAGTCGGATTCTTATTGCTGGTAAGCTAGTCGCAGATGACGACTACGCAGCCAAGTTGAGGGAAAACGCTGATGCTAACTGGCCATCGCCGTGGGCTTTTGCAGGCATACCTCCAAAAGCTGCACGCGATTTGGGGCTCCTTGCAATTTCAGAAAAAAGCAAGAGCTGGTTATTATTAGACAACATGTATCCAAGCAGTGCAAGGCGGAGTCTTCTCCCAGGTGCCATGCAGCAGGGGCTAGAAAACGTATTTGATGCTCTTCAAAGTTCAAATAAGAAGGAAAAATTTGATATTGCCATGCTTCATGTCCAAGCTGCTGCACGGGGAATTGTCTTAGCAAACTTGGCTGCTCGATCAGAATTGAACAATATTACATTATCTGATACGTCATTTGGGTCATCATTGACGCGAGATAAAGGGCAAGCGCTTGTTGGTGATCTTTGGGTTCGTAGACAACGGTGCATCTTACTAGATATGTTACGCATGAATTCAAAAAACAGTACTGCTGCTATACGCCGACTATATTATCCTATTCAATTATTTAAATTAGATCTATATAATAAAACACGTGGTGGTATTGTTAAAAATTTTCGTTTCACAAAAAGTGATGATGGATCTTTAACCTCTGATTATGAAAATACTATATTTTGGTCAAGTCAGATACAAGACAGATTAAATAAAGATGATGCAATGATTGTATGGCTTCCTCTTGAGCACAGCACACAAATATTCGTGATAACATCATCATCTAAGCGCTGGTTAACAGCTCCCGACGGACAAGTGTCCATCGGGCGACGAGTGCAGACCATACGACAGAACATAAATGAGGCCATCATCAATAACTCGGCGACAAGTTTCCCCATTGCTGAAGCGAGGGCTCTTTATCGTACTCTTTTCGGACCGATTGAGAAAGATTTGGTCGGGATGAAGAATTTGTACACAGTTCAGCTGGGGAGCCTGGGCAACTTACCGCTCGGTCTTTTGGCGGGAGAGCGAACATTGAAGGACGGCGAACCCGATTGGTTGCTGAACCGATTTTCGATCACTCGCCTGCCAGCACTTATCAATCCCGCGGTGTTCGAAGAGCGTCGCCCCACAGCACCTCTCAATTCCATGCAATTGCTGGCGGTAGGAGATCCGATCGTCGACGGATCACAAGTCGGGATATTGCGTTCGGTTGCCCATTTGAATCGTCTGGATATTCTTGAAAATGCTAGGCGCGAGATGACTTCCGTTAAGAATACCCTACAAAAGACAGGGAAGGGCCAGCAGATAGAATTGGCTGGGCCTCAAGCAACATACGAAAACGTTGTTGGAAGCTTGAGGAAAGCAAAATTTCAATATCTATTATTTGCTACGCATGGTCTTGTGGGCGGAGAGGACGTAGGGGAGCCAGCCCTTGTCCTTAGCCCCTCGGATGGAGGGCGCCGACCCGATAATCCGGGCCTTTTGCGAGCGTCCGATGTGATTGGACTCGAATTGGACACCGACTTGGTTATCCTCTCCGCATGTGAAACCTCTCCCTCGGGAGAGGATGGAGGCGAACCCTTGGCTGGGTTGGCTGCGGCTTTTCTGACGGCTGGCGCGCGCGATGTACTCGCAACCCAATGGGCCGTCGCTACGGAAGCGGCTGAACGAATATCCACAGAAACTGTGGACCTCATCCAAAAACAAAAGATTCGACCGGCGCAAGCTTTGCAGGTTATTTTTAAGCGCATACAGGCGGAGTATCCCCCAGGTAGCATTGAACGACACCCTCTTTACTGGGCACCATTTGAAGACATAAGCTTTCCTCCTAAGCATTGAATAAATGTAGATAGCATGCAATAAATTTAAATATAAGACTATGATAAATAATAAAATACTTATTCAAATTATCGAACGGTGTATTTCACTCATGTTGTCTGGTATTGTCTTATTGCTGTTAATAACCTGGCTAATTGGAATCAATTTCAATCCAATTATGTATATAATTGAACTTGATACTCTAATTTATCAGTACATTACTCCGCCACAAGTGATTTCAGAAGAGCGTGCAAAACGTATTATTTTTGTGGATATTGATGATGGCAGCATATGCAGGCTGAAAGATTACGTGCCCGGCATGAAAACTCCGCGGTCCCTCCAGGCCTCATTGCTTGGAAAGGTGAAGGATGCCAGCGCGGCTGTCGTGTTCATGGATTTTGACTATCGTGAATGTGGATCCGGTGACGAAGACATGCGAGCAGCATTGCTGAAGGCAGGCTGTCCGGTCATCATCCCGAGAATGATTGTGCCTACTAGAGAACAGGAAAGTGAATCAACGGCGCCGCAAAAGCGTTTGTTTTTAGGCTTACCGACGATATTTGATTCGCTTGTAGATTCACACCGGATTCATGTAGGACACCCAAATTTTCGTCATACCTTCGAGCTGGTGAATGGGGTGACTGCCACCTTCAAGGCAAAACAAATAAGTGCTAACGAACCTCATATATTGCCTGCCGCGGCTGTTCTTGCCCATAATTTGGTGTACGGGGCCAACCTCCACAACAATCCAGGCTTAAACTCCGCCGAAGAGTCGAAGCAGGAGCTTTTCCAGTTTAGGGTTGGACCAAAGGACATTATCTACGGGGAAGCTAAAAACCCTCGTTATATCAGGGTGATCGCGTCCGCTCTCATGACAAACAAAGTCGATATGAGCAGCTTTAAGGACGCCATTGTCGTCATCGGTGCGTCCCACCTTGGTGCAGACGACATCCAAGAGACAATCACAGGTCAAATGCCAGGAGCTCTCGTCCATGTAAACTTGCTACTTCAACTTCAGTCCGGACGATTGGCGACGCATGGGGCGTTAGATGGATTTTTTGCCGATTTAATTTTTATATTAGTTCAGGCCATTATGATAGGAACGTTGAGTTATGCATTTGATACATTGTCAGACAAAATTTATATTTTAATAAATGAGCGTTCAATTTATCTTTCAAAACTACTTTTTGTCCTAACCAAGTTAATTCAGATAGTTGTTGTGCTTACTTCTCCTATAATTTTTTCGATAATATTGTACAAAATATTTTTAAATTTTATATTTCATGTAAACGTACACGCAATATTATTGCCGTTAATCTTGTCAGCATCGGAGTCTTTTTTTGAAGGGAAAAAATTATTTTCAGATAAAATTGCAAAAATATTAGTGAATAGTAAAGTGCCACTAAAGTAGGTCTTTGCCAAATAGATTCTTTTGCCCCTAACAGGAAGCAGGGATTTCGTACGCGCAAAACCAAGTTTACCGAGTTTCAAATCGCAAAGATTCTGAAAGCAGCCAGGATGGCCGGGCTGTCACGGACATTTGCCGCGCGTATGAGGTGAGCAACGCCACTTTTCCCAAATGAAAATCCAAGTACGGCGCATAGGAAACCGCGGATATCCGCAGGGTGCTCAAGGACGCCATCGAAAAGATGCGAGACCGGCTCAACGGCGGGAGTTCGTGGCGCGCGCTTCAAACGAGTCCGCAATGATCAGCCGCAAGGCCCGTGCGTTTTTTAGTGAAGAGCCGGAGGACAGAGGGGGGAACCCCTGCCCTCCGGCCGCCCAAACCTTCAACCCAGAGTCTCTACTCTTAGCCACCTTAAAACAGGGGACTTTACCCTGACTCTAATGGAAATCTCCCAGTCGCGCCCAACCACCCAGGCCGTTTGAAAAAAGTTTTATGTAAATCCAGGAACTATTGTCTTTCAACGTAATGATTTTGCTTGAGTTGACCCCAAAATCCTTTGATAGAACAACCAATCTAAGTGAAAGCTCAGAAGGAAATGCATAAATTAACGTCTGATCGCCATTAGGTATATATGCTTTTTCCTTTGCCTGCGTTACAGCAGCACCTGATATAATCTCTTGCATCGAAATAAAAAACGATCCTGCCCCACTAGGCACTTCAGCAACATTGTCTAGTGCAGTAGATAGTTGTGCAGGAACTCCATTAAATACAGTCAAGTTTTGACCATTAAAAAATATAATCGCAGGAAATCCTGAGTACCGCAGCCCAGGCTTTATAGACCCCACTGATACCATATTTGACTCGGCAATAATCCATGAAACATCGTTTTTATTGCCAGCAATGACCCCAGTTGTATAATACTTTTTTAGTAATTCTGGATCACGTGTAAATGATAACACTTCATTTATTAACTTTGAATTTGAATCACGACCGCCAGACATAATCCAACGAAATTGAACTTTTGTATTCAGACCTCTTGTTTGCTCATATAACATCTTACAAATAGGGCACCACGGAGCTGCGATTATATATACGTATTTAGAATTTTCTGGACCATCTGGGATCCAGCTCATATTATTCAAATCTATTAACGCATCCTGTGGACTTATTTGATTATAGTTAACAAATTTAGCGTCACAAAATGCTTCAGAATTAAGAGAAAGTGCTAACAAACAGCTAAGAAATACAATACGGAGTTTGTCCACAACGAATACCTCCCCCCTAATTTATCAAGGAAAATAAATTAAACAGACTATTTCTGCAATGCTTAGGATGCCATAATTTGGACGTAGACCGATAATTTTTTATTTGAATAACAAATTTTTATATTTATCGCAATGCACTGAATACTTAGTCAAAAATGCACGCGGATATTGCGACACTTTTGAAGCCTGCAAGGCGACATGATGACTGATCTTCGGAAGCTTCCCCACGTCGAATGTTATGAGCTGGGCTTCGAAGAGGTGTAACGTACCTGCCCTGGGGGCAACTAGAAGTAGAGACTCTGAGGGAGGTTTGGAAGTAGCTGGAGGGCGGGGGATATCTCCCTGCCCTCCGAGCGGCGGAACGTCCAGCATCTGCTCAGGTCACTGGAAGAGGCGCTGGGCCGCCATGGGGCGCCGGAAATCTTCAACACGGATCAGGGCAGCCAGTTCACGAGCCAGGATTTCCTGCAGGTGCTGCAAAACTCCGGGGTCCGCATCTCCATGGACGGCAAGGGCCGCTGGATGGACAACGTGATGATCGAACGGCTCTGGCGCTCCCTGAAGTATGAATGTGTATATTTGCACGCCTTCGAAGGCGGCAGCGAGGCCCGCAAGGGCATTGGCGAGTGGATCAGGTTCTACAACGAGCGTGGCCCCATCGAGTCTGGACGGGCGGACGCCGGACGAAGTATACATGGACCCGGGCCCGTCAGGGCAGGGGATACCCCCTGCCCTGACGGCCACCCGGCAGGCGGCATAGGCAGCAACTGGATTACACCTTATTTGCGCCGCCAACCTGTCCAAACGATGGGGACCACCTCTGGCATCATTATTGATGTCCGCACCCGGGTAGAGTTCCGGCCAGCCTTGGTCAACCGCATCCTGACCGAAAAGAAGGAAGTGTTCTTTGAACCGTCAAGAGTATCAAATAACTATCTCATCGAGCGCGGCTGTGGCGGTACACTGCGGACTTAGCTAAGGCAAAGGCTTTGCTGAGCTCCTGGGGTAGCGCTTCGCCGTTGATCATCCCGGTTTCAGGAGTTACCAATCGCACGGACGTCGTTATCCCCGCAAGCGAGGCGGAGAAGATTTACCAAAGTGACCAAAAGACCAACATCCTGGCCCAAGCCCGCGTGGTGTACCTGCTGAAATAGTTCCGTGATCGTGAGGTGTATTGCTTGGCCGGTAAGGGGCTTTGGGAAATACGGCGGCGCGGGGTAGGTCAGGATGTTTGGAGGAGCCGGAGGGCAGGGGGTACTCCCCGCCCTCCGGGCGGCGTTAAGTCCAGCACCTGTTCAGGTAGTTCCACGCCTATATTCTAGAAATGGCGCGGTCTTCAAAAGTTATCCCATTGATTCCACCAGCATGGTGTCGTCGAA
>DNYQ01000244.1 GCA_003506745.1 Syntrophaceae bacterium | reverse complement strand
CGGAAGGCAATCAGATTTCCCAGGCTGCCTTGGCCCCCTCCGTCGTCGCTTCAATAATTCTCCTGGGCGCGGCGGCGTCACCCACGACAAAATGACGGATGCCTTTTTTTGCCAGCATGTCTTTAAGCGCGGTTCTGGGCGTCACACCGATGGCCACAATCACCTGGGAGACGGGTTCCAGTCTTTTTTCCTCTCCCTTGGCCTCAACGACCACCGCATTTTCTTCTATTTTTTTCACCCGGGTTCCGAACATCAGTTTAATCCCGGCTGCCCGAAGACGCTTGTGCAGCATGAAACCATGCGCAGCCAACGCCAGAACGGGTGAACTAGGCAGCATCTCCACGATGGTGATGTCCTTGACGCCCTTCTCCCGCAGAAAATCGGCTGTTTCCATACCTACCAGCCCACCGCCGATCACCACAACCGGCTCTTTGGGCTGCACGGTCCCGTCCAGAATCTGCCAGGCGTCGCAAACCACGGATGCGTTAATGCCCTCGGCCGGGCAAGTGGATATGCCGGCGCCGATTGCCAGAATGACGGCATCGGGTTTGCCCGCTTCAATCATCGCCTCGGTAACTTCGGTGCCTGTTTTGATATCCACGCCTTTCTTTTTGCATTTTGCCGTAAGAGTCTTAATGTACCGGCCGTAAACCTCTTTGTGGGGCGCTTTTGCGGCATAGCGGACATTTCCGCCCGTCTGGCTTTCCTGCTCGAACAGGGTTACCTGATGGCCGAGACGCGCGACCTCGAAAGCGGCGGTCAGTCCCGCCGGCCCGCCGCCTACCACCCAGACCTTGCGGCTGATTGCCGCCGGAGCGGCCGGGTACATCAGTTCCTGACCGGTTTGTGGATTAATGGCGCAACGAATCGGCAGCGCCTCCAGGGAGAGGCGCTCAATGCAGCCCTGATTGCAGGCCAGGCATTCCAGGGTATCTTCCGGGTGTCCTTCTCTGGCATTTTTCAGAAAATCGGGATCAGCCAGGTGCTGTCTGGCCACGGCAATCATGTCCGCGTCTCCCCGGGCAATCACTTCATCCATTGCATAGGGATCAACGTAGCGTCCGACGGAAATAACGGGGACTTTCGTGACTTCTTTAATTTTCCCGGCTAAAAACGCCTTGAAGCCGGGCTCATATTCAACCGGCGCGCTCGGGTTTGGTGTATCGATATTCACTGCGGGGCTGCCATGAGTGCCAAAGGATACATTGATGATGTCCGCGCCGGCGGCTACCAGATCAGGGATAATGGTCTGCATGTCGGAAATGGTGTAGCCGTTTTTGATGCACTCCTCCCCGGAGATCCGGATGGACATGGGGAAATCCGGACCGACCTGTTTGCGGGCTTCTTTGAGGCATTCGATCATGAAGCGCGCCCGTCCGCGGAAATCGCCTCCGTATTGATCCGTGCGCTGATTGCTGTGTGCCGAAAGAAATTGCATGAGGAGATAGCCATGTGCTCCGTGAAGCTCGACGGCATCAAATCCCGCCTTCTTTGCCCGAGCGGCTGCGTTTCCGAAAGCGGCAATGGTTTCCTCGACTTCGTCAAGCGTCATCTCACGCGGCGTTCCGAGAAAACCGAAGATATAACTGGGTATGGCTGAAGGCCCGATAGCCTTATTTTTCTTCTGCAGCAGGTAATTCTCACGGCCGGTATGGTGAAGCTGCATGGCTATTTTGCTTCCCTGAGCATGCACCACATCGGCAAGCCTGCTCAAGCCGGGAATGAACTTGTCATCCCACACGCCGATGCATCGCGGTGAAGCGGAACCCAGAGGGTGCACCTCGGTGATCTCAGTAATGATGAGCCCGGCGCCGCCCTGTGCCCTGCGTTTGATATAGGCCAGATTCGCTTCACTGACGGTGTTGTCGTCATTGCCGAGGGCTGTTCCCATGGGGGGCATCACCAGCCGGTTGGGAATCGTAAGCGAACGGATGGTGATTGGGGACAACAAATGCTCAAGGGTTTTCATAAAGGATCTCCTTTGCTAAAAAAAGGGCGTAGAGAAAATATTTGTCGCTTAATGCCTCTGCCCTCACGTGCCTGCATGTAAGGGCAGAGGCATTTCTGCGGGATCGGCAGCTTTTCCGACTAGGAAAGATGTGTGCCCAACAGCAAACCGCCGTCAATCACGATTTCCGCTCCCGTCGTATAGTTGGACGCCTCCGATGCCAGGTAAATTGCAGCGCCGGCAATTTCATCCGGCTCGCCGATACGGCAGGTCGGCAGATGCTTGCACAGCTCATCTTTCTGTTTTTTTGCCTCTTCCGGCGGTAAATGCGCCCAGTGGGAATTCATCATCTTCGTGCTGATCGGACCGGGCAGAATTGTGTTGACCTGGATGTTGGAGCTGGCCAGTTCCATGGCAAACGCCCGCGAAATATGGCGCACGCCGGCTTTGGATACGGAATAGACACTGACAAATGGTTCCGGATTGACGCCGTCGATGGAAGCGATGTTAATGATTTTTCCGCTGCCCTGTTTCTTCATGACTCTGGCTGCAGCCTGGCTCATGAAGTAAACGCCTTTGAGATTGAGATTCATGATGGTGTCCCAGAGACGCTC
>DNYQ01000193.1 GCA_003506745.1 Syntrophaceae bacterium | reverse complement strand
TCCGACAAACGGGCTGACGTAGGCTGCGCCGGCTTTGGCCGCCATCAGAGCCTGAAGCGGCGAAAAAATCAAGGTCTGATTGACGTCGATGCCCTCTCCGGCAAACATTTTCGTCGCTTTGAGGCCTTCCGTCGTCATGGGCACTTTAATAACAACCTGCTTGCCCAGGCGGGCCAGTTTTTTACCTTCGGCAAACATGCCTTTCGCTTCCAGGCTGACAACTTCCAGGCTGACCGGCCCTTCCACGATGTCCAGAATTTCCCGGACAACGGAATCAAAGCCTCTTTTTTCTTTGGCAATCAGCGACGGATTGGTCGTGACGCCGTCCACCATCCCCAGCGCCAGTCCTTCTCTGATCTCTGTAATATTTGCCGTGTCAATGAAAAATTTCATGATCTCCCCCTTCATTTCCAATCCGTTATTTTTTGTCCGAAAGGTATTTCTCGCAGCATTCTTTACTGCAAAAATATTGCCGCCGGCCGTCAATCTCCTTGAGGTAGGCCTGACTTTTGGGCACGTAGATTTTGCAGAATGGATCCTGCACCAGATCCTCTCCGGCGGGCGGGGCGGCATCCACCCGGTAACCCTTAACGTCCTGAGACTTCACCCGCCGAAACATCGTCACAATCCTATAGCCCACATAAAGCAGCACCAAAACAGCCAATACTTTGATAATATTCATTCCAACCTTCTTTTATGATGGATGATAACGTTCAACAATTTTTTGATCGACCAACCTGTCTTTCAATCCCCGCATCGAAACGCCGAATACGGGATGAATCAAATAGGAAGCAATCTCACATAAAGGCTCCAGCACAAAAAGCCGTTGATGCATCTGGGGATGCGGAACCATCAGACCCTCCTCGCGAATAATCTCCTGACCGTATAAAAGCAGATCAAGATCAATGACGCGAGGCCCGCCCGCAATTGTTCGAACCCTCCCCATCGTCATTTCGATATCCAGCAAAGCCCGTAAAAGATCGCGGGGCGCAAGCTCTGTTCGGATTTCCGCCACCGCATTCACAAACCAGTTCTGATGCTCAAGTTCTTCAAGATGCACTCTTTCGGCGGCATGCGAAATCACCGGTTCCGTTTTGTAAAAAGAGGACACCTGCTCCAGCCGGATGCCCGCAGTGCAAGACAGCTTGTCAAGGGCCTGCCTGCACTGGCTCAGGGGATCGCCCAGATTGGAACCCAGGCCTATGTAGGACAAAATGCCTTCCAACATAACATCTGTTTATTTGACACCTCTCAGTCCCAGAACATCCTGCATGTCATACAAACCGTTTTTTTGCTTGACGATCCACTGCGCCGCGCGAATCGCCCCCTTGGCGAAATTATCCCTGCTTTGCGCGCGATGCGTGAATTCCAGTCTCTCTCCGATTCCTCCGAATATGACCGTATGCTCGCCCACGATGTCTCCGGCCCGAATGGTCTGAATGCCGATCTCCTTCTTTGTGCGTTCGCCGATTAGCCCGCGGCGCGTATAAACGGCTTCCCTGGACAGATCACGTCCCAGTTTGGCGGCTATAACCTGGGCCATCTGCATGGCCGTGCCGCTCGGCGCATCCTTTTTTAAATGATGATGCGCTTCGATGATTTCGACATCGTAATCGTCACCGAGAATGCCGGCGCAAGCCTCCAGAGCTTTCAACAGGACATTGACGCCGACACTCATGTTCGGCGACAGGACACAGCGTGTTTTTTCGGCCAGCCGGCGGACAACCATTAATTCATCGTCGGTGAATCCTGTGGAGCCGATGACAATGCTGCAATTCTTTTCGCTGGCGATTTTCAGATAATTCAGCGAAACCTCATGATCCGTAAAGTCAATCACCACATCGGCCTGATCGATGCAGTCGGCGAGCTTGTCGGTGACCAGCGCGCCGGTTCNNCCTGCTGCCCATTTTTCCACCCGCACCCGTAACGATTGCCTTAACCAACATAGCGCCTGCTCCTCATCTGATAAATTGTTTGCGCCCGATCATTTGATCAGACCGTAATCGACCATTGCCTTTTTGAGCTTCTCATAATTTGCCGGCGCCATGGGGCAAAGCGGCAGCCGGTATTCATATTCAATTTTCCCCATCAGCGCCAGGGCGGCCTTGACGGGCACCGGATTCACCTCGATAAAAAGAACGTCAAACAAAGGGCTCATTTTTTGATGCAGGCCGCGCGCTTGCGCCAGAGACCCTGCTTCCGCCGCGTCAACCAGGGCGGTCATATCGGCGGGAACAATATTGGAGGCCACGGAGATGATCCCTTTGCCGCCGATGGACATTAAAGGCAGGGTAAAACCGTCGTCACCCGACAAAACATCAAAATCCGGTCCGCACAAATCCAGCACATCGTTCATCTGCTTGAGCGATCCCGATGCTTCCTTGACGCCCACAATATTGCTGATTTTTGACAGGCGGGCAATCAATTCCGGCGACATATTCACACCGGTTCTTCCGGGAATGTTATAGGGAATAATCGGAAGTGGCACATGCTGAGCGATCATCTGAAAATGCNNCGCAGCGCCTCCGCCGTGCTGTTGGATCCCGTGCCGGCAATGACCGGCACTCTTTTTTTCGCCGCTTCGATCGTCATTTCAATCACCCGGTCATGCTCGTCATGGGTCAGCGTCGGCGATTCGCCCGTTGTCCCGCAGGGCACCAGACCGTCAATGCCGTTCGCAATCTGAAATTCAATCAAATCCCGCAGGGCTTTCTCATCAACCTTGCCGTTTTTAAAAGGCGTCACCAGCGCGGTAATGGCTCCTCTAAACATAAAATATGCCTCCTGGATTTCTGTTATTTAAAATCGATTTCCACGGTTTTCGATTCCCGGCAGACGCCGGCTTCATCGCACAACTTCAAACGATAACTGTAAACACTTCCCTTTTGTGCAAGCGCATCGACAAATCGATACGCCTGATTCTTATTGGTGTCGTCCTCAACAGGCAGCCGACCCATCCGCTCGAACGTGCGTGGACAGTCCCTGCAAATGTTTCCGGCACTCCCCAGCTTGCTTCGCTCGATATACATATCACGGATCCCGGATTGATTTTGCAGCTGCCAGGTCAACAAGACGGCATTCCCGTCGGCCGACACCGTTAATTTTTGCTGGGCTTCATGGGAAGCGCCGACAGACGCCGGAGGAACGGGATTGGCCTTCAGACCGCAGCCGGCGATGAAAAGAGCAAAAACCAGACTCCATAGTATTTTATTTTTTGCCGAGACTTTTCTCAAATTCCCGAATCCTTTCGCGGACGGCCGCCTGCGCCGTGCCGCCGTAAGTCTTGCGGGCATTGACCGCCTGCTCCAGTTGAATCCTCGATGTTATCGTTTCGTCAAACCCCGCAAAAAAAGATTGATATTCGCCCAGCGTCATCTCTTCGAGCGTTCTGTTGCTTTGCAGGCAGTAGGCGACGATGCCTCCGACGATTTCATGCGCCCGGCGGAACGGAACGCCTTTTTCGACCAGATATTCGGCCACATCCGTCGCCGTGGAAAAACCGCCGGCGGCGGCGTGCATTCTGGATGCGTTAAATGTTGTATGCGCCAGCATCTCCGTAAAAATGGAAAGGCAGTCCTTCACCGTATCCACCGCGTCAAACAGCGGCTCCTTGTCTTCCTGCAAGTCACGGTTGTAAGTCATGGGCAGACCCTTGAGAAGCGTCAGGATGGCAAACAGATCGCCGTAAACCCGCGCCGTTTTGCCCCGGATCAGCTCCGCGACGTCCGGATTCTTCTTCTGCGGCAT
>DNYQ01000001.1 GCA_003506745.1 Syntrophaceae bacterium | reverse complement strand
GTGTGAATGCAAAGGGGCTCTTTTTGTTCTGTTGGTATTTCCATTAATTTTTACGGTTCCAGGATTCATCTGCCGCCTTGTACTCTTTGATCATCTCGTCTTCTATTTTTTTGCGGAGTGATTCAAACTGGTCATCGTTTATTGTTTCCGGCACAGTAAAGATTGCGCCGAATCGAAAAAGAACTCTGCTGAATGGTTTGGGAACCATGAAATGATCCCAACTGTTGAATATCCAGGCATTACCATAAGAAACGATGCCGGGACAGATAACGGCATTAGCGTTCTGGGCCAATGAGATGAGGCCTGGTTTAATGACGCAGGGCGGCCCGGTAGGGCCATCTACAATGTGGCCGCCAATATGGTTCTCGTTGACTCCCTCTACCAACAATCGAAGAGCCACCCTGCCACCCCGGGAGCTCGATCCCCGCACCGGAATCCATCCGATATGCTGGACGACCCTGGAAATGAAATCCCCATCCCGGCTTTGGCTGATCATGATGCAGGGCGACCATTTAAATATCCGTGGAATGAAAAAGCCGCCAAAAAATCGTTGATGCCAACTGGAAATGATGACCCGTCCTCCATTTTCCAGATGCTTCTGGACCTTCTCTGTACCTTCAAATTTCACGCGGAGCGTCTTGGTATAGAGATCCAACAGGCAAAAGATGATGGATGTAAAACAAGTATTTAATAAGAAGTATTTAATTTCCTTTGAAGCAGACATGAGCAGATTTCCTTCTTTGCCCGAATCCGCATTTCATTTTGTGGGCCGTCAAATTCCGGGGTCTTATTATTTTTCGCGTGTCCTCTTTGAGTTGTCAGGATGCGCCTCCACCCAGTGTTTTGTAGAGCGTCACGAGATTATTGATGGAAGCCAGACGCAACATGATTAAGCCCTGCTGTGCGCTGTAGAGAGAGCGTTGCGCGTCGAGAACGGCGAGGTAACTGTCAATACCCTTTGTATAACGAGATTCGGAGAGACGATAAGCGATGGCCAGAGCATCAACCAGGGATTGCTGCGCCTCAATCTGCCGATTGACCGTGCCCTTTACGGCAAGGGCATCAGCCACTTCCCGAAAAGCCGATTGGATGGCTTTTTCGTACTGGGCGACGGAAATTTCCTTTTCTATTTTGGTGACATCGTATGCAAACCATGTTCGGGCGTCAAAAATCGGCATCATGATCTGCGGTGCAAAAGTCCAGACACCCGAGCCGGATTTGAATAATCCTGATAGATCGGCGCTTGCGGTTCCAGCGAAGGCTGTCAGCGCAATCCGGGGAAAGAAAGCCGCGCGGGCAGCGCCGATATTGGCGTTGGCGGCCTTGAGCTGATGTTCCGCTGCCAGGACATCCGGCCGGCGCAAGAGCAGTTCGGAGGATAGGCCGGCAGATATCTCCCGGGGGGGGCTAACGCCGGCTAGTTGAGCCGGCAGAAGCTCTTGTGGCACCGGAGAGGCGACCAGAAGACTTAATGCGTTTTCAGCTTGCGCTGTCAGTTGCGTATAGCGGGCGACATCTCCCCGCGCTATCTCCACCTGGCTTTGCGCGCGCATGAGATCCAGTTCGGATATCATGCCGACGTCATAACGTTTTTGGATCATTTTGTAGGTGGCTTCCTGAGCCTCCAGAGTTTTTGTCACCAGTTGGAGAGCTTCCCGGTTTGCAGCCAGGGCCAGATACGCCTGTGTTACGGTGGATACCAGCATAATCTGCGCGCCGCGGCTGGCCTGATCCGTGGCCAAATATTCTTCCAGGGCCTTATCTTTAAGACTGCGGAGGCGGCCGAAGAAATCAATTTCCCAGGACGTGATGCCGAGGTTGACATCGTATCGCTCGGAGGTCATCGTACTTCTGGTGGATGAAAGATCGGCCGGAACACGCGATTTAGCCAAACTTCCGACGGCATTGACCGAAGGTAAAAGTGTCGCTCGTCCGATACCGTACATCGCCTTCGCCCTTTCCACATTCAGCGCCGTCACCCGCAAATCACGGTTGTTCGTGAGAGCGGTTTCGATGATCTTTTGCAGGCGCGCATCGGTGATGAACTCTCGCCAGGACACTTCCGCTACTGGCTGTGCTGATTTGTTTGCCCTGGTTTCAAGGTAGGCAGGACCGGCCGGCCATTCGGACGGCACCGGCGCTTCCGGGCGTTTATATTCCGGAGCCATCGTGCAACTGCCCAGAAAGAAGACGATGCCAACCGGTAGAAGAAGTAATTTTCTATTCATATCATTTAACCTCTGATGGATTCGCCTTCTCTGACTCAACCGATTTCCGATTTTGACATTTGCCAAAAATCTTTTCTTTCAGCGCAGTGAAAAACGAGATTTTATCTTCTGTGCCGTCTGATTTTTGCTTCTGCTTTCTGCCAAAGGTTTTCTCGATCAATACATAGAAGAGCGGCGCGAAAAGAAGCACGAGGACGGTGGCGGTGATCATGCCCCCCAGCACGCCGGTTCCGATGGCGTTCTGGGCGCCGGCGCCGGCGCCCGTCGTGAAGGTCAGGGGCAGGATGCCGAAACCGAAGGCGAGCGAGGTCATGACGATCGGACGAAACCGGAGCTTCACACCCTCCAGGGTCGCCTCGATCAGTCCCATCCCCTTTTCCAGCCCCCCTTTGGCGAACTGGACGATCAGGATGGCGTTCTTGGTGGTGAGCCCCAGCGTGGTGAGCAGGGCAATCTGAAAATAGACGTCGTTGGCCATGCCCCGCAGACTCGACGCGATGACGCCGCCGATAACACCCAGAGGGAGGACCAGCAAAATGGCAATGGGAATGACCCAACTTTCATAGAGCGCGGCCAGGCACAGGAAGATAACGAAAATGGAAAATGCATATAGCAGAGGAGCCTGGGAACTCGACATCCGTTCCTGGTAGGAAAGCCCGGTCCAGTCAAAACCGAACCCTTTGGGCAACTGCGCAACCGCTTCTTCCATGGCCTGCATGGCTTCTCCCGTACTCCTTCCCGGCGCCGGTTCTCCCCAGATATTAATGGAAGGAAACCCGTTAAAACGATTCAACTGGGGAGCACCCGAAGTCCAGTGGCCGGAAGCAAAGGAAGAAAAGGGGACCATCTTTCCCTGGGTATTACGGACATAAATTTTTTCCAGGTCCTTGGGTAGCATGCGATAGGGGGCATCCGCCTGAATATAGACCCTTTTCACCCGGCCGCCCTGAGTGAAGTCGTTGATATAGGCGCTGCCGAAGGCCGCCGAAAGCGTGGTATTAATGGAAGCAATGGGAACCCCCAGAGCGCCGGCCTTTTCCCAATTCACGTCGATGCGGTATTCCGGAACATCATCCCTGCTGTTGGGCCGGACTTTGGTTACTCGTGGGTCTTTAGAGATAATTCCCAGGAGCTGGTTTTGCGCATCCATCAGAGCCTGGTGGCCAAGGCCTCCCCGGTCCAACAACTGAAAGTCGAATCCCTTGGCCATGCCCAGCTCGGTAACAGCCGGCGGCGTGAAGGCATATACCAGGGCGTTGCGGATGTTCGCAAAGGCCATCGTAGCCCTGAATGCAACGTTCGGCGCTTTTAGCTCCTGCCTGTCGCGAAGGTCCCAGTCCTTCAGCTTGGCAAACACCATTCCGTTGTTCTGTGACCGTCCGGAAAAACTGAAACCGGTGAGGGAAAACACAGATTCCGTGGCATCTGTTTCATTTTCATTAAAATAGTCCCCAATTTTTTTGGAAACCTCCAGGGTCTGTTCCATTGTTGAGCTTGTCGGCATCATCACTTGGGCCATTACTGAACCCTGATCTTCATCCGGAAGGTAGGCGGTGGGCATGCGCAGAAAGAGGATTACCATGAGGACGATGATTACCAAAAAAACTACAAGATAGCGTTTCTTCCGGGAAAGCGAATGACCGATCAATCCTACATAACGGTCCCTCAGTCCGAAGAATACGCGATCAAACCACAGGAAAAACGGACGCAGAAGAGGGTGGGCATTTTCCGCCGGTTCATGACCGGCCTTGACCGGCTTGAGAAGCGATGCGCAAAGCACCGGTGTCAGAATCAAGGCGACGACCACCGACAGGAGCATGGAGGAAATAATGGTAATGGAGAACTGGCGGTAGATGACGCCGGTAGAACCGGGAAAGAATGCCATGGGGCCGAACACGGCAGAGAGCACCAGACCAATGCCGATCAATGCGCTGGTAATCTGTTCCATGGATTTAGCCGTGGCTTCTTTGGGCGGGAGACCCTCCTCACTCATGATACGTTCGACATTTTCCACCACCACGATGGCGTCGTCAACCAGCAGACCGATGGCCAGAACCATGGCAAACATCGTCAGCATGTTGATGGAGAAACCGAATAACCCCAGAACGGCGAAAGTTCCCAGAAGCACCACAGGCACTGCAATCGTGGGAATCAGGGTGGCCCTTAAGTTGCCAAGGAAAAGCCACATGACCAGAAAGACCAGCACAATCGCTATGATGAGAGTTTTAACCACTTCCTTGATGGACACTTTGATGAAGGGTGTGGTGTCCATCGGATAGTAGACTTTGATCCCGGCGGGGAAGAACCGGCTCATTTCGGCCATTTTAGCCTTGACGGCATCGGCCGTATCCAGGGCATTGGCGCCGGCGGCCTGACGAATGGCGATACCCACGGAATCTTTTCCGTTGTGCAGAGCCTTAATGTCGTAACTCTCGGAGCCCAGTTCGGTGCGGCCCACGTCAGCGATGCGCACGATAGAGCCGTCGGTATTAATGCGGATGGGAATGGCGGCAAACTCCTCCGGTGTTGAAAGCATATTCTGGACAACGATGGAGGCGTTCAAACGCTGGCCTTTCACCGCCGGCGTCCCGCCGAACTGCCCGGCGGAAACCTCCACATTGTAGGATTCAAGCGCCGCGATTACATCCGCTACGGTCAGACGGTAATCCGTCAATTTGTCAGGATTGAGCCAGATGCGCATAGAATAATTGCCGCCGAATATCTGCACCTCGCCCACGCCCGGCACTCGCGCCAGAACCGATTCCAGATTGGTTGCGGCGTAGTCTGCCAGATCAATGTTGTCCAGGCGGCCGTCTTCGGAAACCAGACTCACAAACATCAGGTAATTCCGTGTGGATTTAGCGACCGAGACCCCCCGATCTTGAACCACATCAGGGAGCCTCGGCAAGGCGGATTGAACTTTGTTTTGTACCTTGGACCAGGCAATATCCACATCTGTTCCCGGAGCAAAGGTCAACTCCAGACGGGAGGCGCCTGCCGAATCGCTGGAGGCGGACATATAGATCAAATTGTCCAAACCGGTCAGCTTCTGTTCGATAGGCTGGGTGACGCTGTTTTCCACGGTATGGGCCGAAGATCCCGGGTAGGTG
>DNYQ01000292.1 GCA_003506745.1 Syntrophaceae bacterium | reverse complement strand
TCGCTGATGGCGATAGAGTGAAAAAGGTTCAACAATTCAGGGTTCGCGAGATACGAGATACGAACGACGAAATACGAAAGGAGAAACATCATGGCCAGAATTCAAGTCGGAGATGTGTTTGGAGACTTTTCGCTAAAGAGTCATACGGAAGCCGCGGTGGACACGGCGCAACTTGCAGGCAAGAAAATCCTGCTTTCCTTTCATCCGCTGGCCTGGACGGAAGTCTGCGCGAAGCAGATGCAGTCGCTGGAAGCCAACGTTGAAACCTTCCAGTCGCTCAAAACAGTGCCTCTCGGATTGTCCGTGGATTCCGTTCCCTGCAAAAAATCCTGGGCAAAAAGTCTCGGCATCGAAAAAGTCGATCTGCTGGCCGATTTCTGGCCGCATGGCGGCATCGCCGCAAAGTTGGGGATCTTCATCGACAAATTCGGCTTCTCGGAGCGCGCCAACATCATCCTTGATGATAGGCGAAAAGCGATCTTTGTGAAAGTTTATCCGATCCGGGAATTACCGGACATCCATGAAATTCTGGACTTTCTGAAATCATCGTAGGGAACGGTTTCAAACCGTTCCCTACATTCAGCGGTGTCAGGTCATGTAGCTGTGCAGAGAAGGCAGCAAATTCACGCCCAGGTAGGTGAACAGCACGCAGCCGAAACCGACAATCGCCATGATCGCCATGCGTTTTCCGCGCCAGCCGCGCACCAGACGGGCATGCAGCATCACCGCATAAGTAAGCCAGGTAATGAGCGACCAGGTTTCCTTCGGGTCCCAACTCCAGTAGGACCCCCAGGCGTAATGCGCCCAGACCGAGCCGGTGACAATCCCCAGGGTCAGGAAGATAAATCCCAGAGCGGCGCTGGAATACATCAGCTCATCCATCTGATATTCCGAAGGCAGCAGACGGATAAACACGCTGGCTTTAGACAAGTCCCCGCCCGCTGATGTCTTCACAAAAAACATCATGCCCAGCGCAAAGGCTACGGTAAAGGCGGCATAGCCCATAAAGCAGGTCAGCACATGCGAGGTCAGCCAATTGCTCTGCAGGGCCGGAATTAAAGGCTCGATGCGGTTATTGATGCCGGGAGCGATGGAGGCGTAGGCCATGATCAGAAACGCAACCGGCAGAACAAAGACGCCGATGCTGCGGTTCTTCAGCCGCCGCTCCATGAGCAGATACAAAAGCACAATTGTCCAGGCGAAGAAAATCAGCGATTCGTAAAAATTAGACAGGGGCGCGTGCCCCATGCCGAGGGCGTACGATGTTTTCCAGCGAATAATCAGCGCGACACTCTGAGCGACAAGACCGGCCAGCGCCACCCCGGTGGCCAGTTTGCCCCAGAATTCCCGTCCCAGAATCATCCGGAACAGGTAAAAAACAAAAGCGGCAAAGTAGATAAAGGTTACCCAGCTTAGAATGGCCGTATTGATCATTTGGATCTCTCCAGATTATCCTTCAGCTCGCAAAGGAGATATTGAACTTCCCGTTCCAGGCCGGCCTTGTTCTTATAGCTTTGGCCCGCAATGCGAATATGCAACTGATCCTTTTCCTGATCCATCCGGATCCAGACCTGGCGTGCGTAGAAAAACAGTATCAGCATCAATCCACCGATTAAAAAGAGCGCGGCGACGGCCACCAGAGGCGTGCCGGGATCGCGATTGACTTGCAGGCCCGTGTAATACTTTTCCTCCAATCCCAAGAGCACAAAGGTATAGGGACGAAAAAGACCGGGATTAAAAACCGGAACCTGCTCAAAAATATCCGGGCTGATTTTCCGGATCTGGTCTATCTGCTGGAAAACCCAAAAGACGGCTTCTTCCTTTCCGGCGGACCGGACGGCGACTTTGACCGCGGGGCCCATTTTCATCAGATTTTCTTCCACTCTTAAAACCTGAAACGTTCCTTCTTTTCCCGGAAGCTCAAAGATATATCCGGCGCTGACGTTCATGACATCGCGGCCGCCTCCGTCCCGCCTGAGCGCCAGGGTTGCTTTCCCTCCCGGCGCCGCGCCGTAGCTGGCCTGATAAAACCGGAATCCCTCCACCTCGATGGGGTGATTCACTCGCAGTTTTCCCGACTGGAGCATTTTGCCGTTCTTTAAAAAAACCAGATCCGATTGAAAGGTTTTGGGCGCGCCGTTTTCGTAAAATTCCACGATAAACCGGTCGCAGCGCACGGAAAAAGGCAGGGGCAGAGCCTGATGATTGTCGCGCAAATGAATGGCGCTCACCTCTTCTCCTTCCGTGATGTTGACATATCCCTCAACGCCGAAAACCGAACCGATAATCGCGCCGGCGATGAGAAGAAGAATGCTCAGGTGAACGATATACACGCCGAACAGGGAAAAGCGCCCCTTCCCGGAGCAGAGAAAAACACTGCCGTCCTCATCCGCCCGCGCAACATCCCCATAGTGCTTCCTAAGCAGCGCAACGGCCGTGTCCGCGGCTTGATGAATATCCGCTCTGATTTTAAAAGTGTTTTTTTCCGGCAGATATTTGAAGGCATTTTCGTTTTGAGGCGCGGGCCGGATACGGAACCGCCGCCATGCCAGAGGAAACCGATCCACGGAACAGATCATGAGATTGACGGCCAGAAGCCCCGACAAAAGGAAAAACCAGACGGAGTGATAAAGATCGAAAACCTGCATCTGCTGCAGAAAGGAAAAAAGCGCTGGTGAAATACGCTCGGCAAGCGCCCCTGCGGCTTCCCGCTGGGGCACCAGGGTCCCGATCAGGGCAAAAAAAGCAATGAGCGATAGAAAAACAATGGCCAGCTTGACGGATGAAAAGAAAGACCAGATACCGGATTTATTTTTGCTCAAATGAAATTTCTCCTGATGAATGATGGTGACATCAATAGAACAGCACGGCCCAGAAAATTAATCCCAGCAGGATCAAACCCAGCATAAGGCTGCCCAGACCGAACAGGGAGGCAAACAATTGCGTCCACAGGCCGGGGCCTTCGCGCTTGATATCGTCCAAACGGCCTTCGGCGACAAGCCGTTCATATTCCAGAGGACGCTCCTCGCGCATCGCCTCCACCGTGTAGCGGCCGGTGAAGATATTCGGTTCCAGCGGGAACTTGTTGGGCACGATATGATTATTGAAGAAGTGCACCGTGAAAATAAAGACGGCCGCAAGAAACGCTTCTTCCGAATGCACAATCGTCGCGATGTTGATCACCCAGCCGGGCACAATATACGAGAAAAGGCCGGGGAACCACAGCATGAAGCCGGAAAGGCCGATTGCCGTCATGCCCCAGAAGACCGCGAGGAAATCAAACTTTTCCCAGTAGGTCCAGCGGTCCAGCTGAGGCATCGGCCCACGGCCGAAAAACCATTTGAACATGCCGATAATATCCTGCAAATCCTTCATGTTCGGAAAAAGCGAATCCGGCCCCAAAAGCCTGGAAAGCCAGCCCTGCAACCGCCATTTCGGGAACAAAAAGCGAATCGACAGCCACAGCGTGTATAAAAACAGCGCGCAAAGGACCAGCGCCGCGATGCGGTGGAAAAGACCCGCCATGTGCGGCCCGCCCCAAATATTCACCAGCACTTTCGCCCAGGCGGTCTCGGAATACTTGATGGGAAAACCCGTCCCCACCAGCGTAAAGAAGGACAGGATCAACAAAACATGCATGACCCGCTGGGTAACCGTAAAGCGCTGCACCTGTTTTTCATCACGGCAGACGGGCGCAAGGGAATCTTCAATAAACCCGGCCTTGCGTTTGCGGCACTTGTCCAGATAGGCGCGGCGCCACCACAAAAAGGTATGCAGCCAGAAGAACGCAAAAACGCCGACCAGTAAAAGAATCATGAATATTTCCGCAAGGTGCAAAGCCCGGTAAGTTTTGCCTTTGACCGCGCCGGGATGCGCATCAAACGAGACAAAGCGCTTGTGCATCGTTGCATGACAGGTTTTGCAGGACGTATAAAGTTGATCCGGATGCAAGGCGGAGCGGGGATCGGCGGATTTCAGCGTGTTGTGTCCGGTATGGCAGTCGGCGCAGCCGGCGACCCGTTCGGAATCTCCAACTTGCAGAACTTTGCCGTGGTAGGTCTGGTCATAGGTATCCGATATGGCGGTGGAAAGATTGTTTCGCTTGGCAATGTCGGGATCGGCATGACAGGATTTACAGCGCAGGGTGTAGGCTTCGCGAAGATGCGCCGCTTCCTTCCCGGTCGCGCCGCGGACGGCGGCCATGCCATGCAGTCCGTGGCAATCCGAACAGGACGCGGAATCAGCATTGCCCGACATCACCGCCCGGCCGTGCCCCGCAAGCGCGTAGTCTTCGGCATTGTGGCAGCGGACGCATTTTTCCTGAATGGATATCTTATTCGGTTTTCCGGATTTCGTGATCGTGTGAATTTTCTGATGACAGTCCGCGCAGGCCATGTTCTGCGTCACGGCATGGACGTCCGTCTGATAGGACGAAGCAATCTCCCGGTGGCAGTTGGAACAGCGGACCGGATTGGATTTCTTCTCGCCCGAGCTGTGACTCGCGATGTTCTCAATTCCCGTATGGCAGCTGGTGCAGGAATTATTGCCGTGAACGGAAGCGGCAAAACCGCTGACCAAAGCCCTATCCGAATGGCAGGACTGACATTCCGCGGTCCGCGGCTGAGATTCCGCACGGCCCGTGGCCCAAAGAAGGCAAAAAGCAAAAACCAGAATCCCTGCGTAGCATAAATGTTTTTTCATCGCGTTCCCCGTCGATATTCGGCCATGCCGCCTTTGAGTCTTCTCACATTCGGGAATCCCTTGCGGGCCAGATAACTCGCCGCCAGAAAACTTCCCGTGCCGTCTTCGTCAACCATCAGCAATGTCCGATCC
>DNYQ01000186.1 GCA_003506745.1 Syntrophaceae bacterium | reverse complement strand
TCGATAATATCCACGCCGAGTTTTTCGAGCTGCCGGGACAGCAGCAGCTTTTCCTCCGTGTTCATGCTGTTGCCGGGTGACTGCTCTCCGTCTCTGAGCGACGTGTCGAAAATATAGACGCGATTTTTATCCTTCTTCATAAGGTGCTCCTTTCAAATCTATTATTTCAAAAAATATGTTGTGAGGCTCCAATACGTTGGTTGACGTCACAGACCCCGCATTCGCGGGGTTGTTCGGCTTGCCAATGCTGCGTCACGGTGTCCGCATCATTAGAGCCTTACAAAAAAAGGCCGTGGGTTTTTCCGCCCACGGCCTTTTTAGGTAATCCTTTATGTTGCAAGTTCAGTGACGACCTAAAAACAACGGGCAGGCGGCCTTAAGTAACAGGCGCAACAGGGCGAGGCCCAAAAGCAGGGTCAGAAGCGCGCCGGCTGTGATTGTTGTTGTCGTATAACTGAACATGAATGACGTCCTTTAAAAACTTATGAAAATCTTAAAGCTCTATTAATGCAAAAATTGAGTGTTGTCAAAATGTTTTTTTAAAAAAAGCAGGGGAGCCACAAGCTCCCCTGCTTGAAGGAGGGATGGGACTTGAAACTATTGGCACATACCCATTCCTAAACCGGGTCCTGAACCAGGGCCGGGGCCGGGTCCGAATTCACCAGGACCCCTCATCCCGCCGCGCGGACCAAAGCCGGGTCCTCTGCCCCAACGGGAGGTGGCCAGTTTTTCGTTTTGTTCCGGCGTCAGAACCTTGCGGACTTCCAGTTGCAGAGCGGTTGTTTTGTCTTCCATCTCGTTACGCAGCGTCCTTAATTCTTTTTGAGCGTCCGAAATTTTGTTTTTGTCGGGATTTGCCTGCAGCCACAGTCTGCGCAATTCCACGGATTTGTCAAAAATCTTTTCACGAGTCGTTTTGGTTGCTTTGAAATTCGCATCCTGCAGGGCTTCGATTTTTACTTTTTGTTCATCGGTTAAATTCAGTCTTTCCAGGCCTGCATCCCGGCAGGATCCGTATCCTCTGCCCTTGCCGAAACCGGGACCCCAGGCAAATGCCTGAGAGGTTAAAAGCAAGCCTACTGCTACGGCTGTTAATGCTAAAATCAGTTTCTTCATGGTTAATCTCCTTTTGTATGGTTCTTGCTCATTGTTTACCCGTTACATGAGCAAGGGTTGTGCCACTGCAAGTAAGTTGTTGAAATAACTGGTCAAAGAATATTTGAAGGCAAATAGTAATTGTTTTTTATAACCATTACGTGGATAATAGATATCCAATTGGGGTATTCAGATGGGCCGATTGTATCCAGAAGATTTTGGGAGAATGAATCATGCAAGGGGAAAAAAAGAAAAAAATTCGCTTTGATCTTTCCGTCTGGGTTGTCATAAGCGCTTTCGCTGTCTTGGCCGTTATCCTGGGCATGATGATTTTCATGCAGTTTCAGCAAAGAAAGCATCAGGCCCAAACGCTTTTTGTCGAAAAAGGAACGACGCTGATTCAGTCTTTTGACTCGGGAATGCGCGTCCGGACGGAGCAGGCCCAGGATGCTTTTTATCTTCAGAAACTGCTCATGGAAACGGCCCAGCAGCCGGATGTCGATTACATGATTGTCACGGACAGCGCGGGGAATGTCCTGGCGGACAGCGACCCGTCCATGCTGGGACTGCCCTACGGACTGGATCTCGATTTAAAAAAGATTGCCTCACGTCAGGAAATCCACTGGCGGCAGACGGCCAATCCCGAGGGGGCCGGTACGTTTGAGGTGTATCGCGGATTTTCTCCGGGGCGAGGTCTGGCCGGGCGGGAAGATGATTCTCCTTTGATTGTTTTTGTCGGTTTTAACATGGAGAAAATCGAAAAAGCGTCGCGGGAAGATACGTTGCGGACGGTCATCATGGCGCTGCTTCTTGCGCTTGTCGGATCGCTTGCCATTGTATCTCTTTTTCTGGTTCAGTCCTATCGTCTGGCGCGCACGTCTCTTTCAAGGATAACGGTTTTTTCAGAGGCCCTTGTGAAAAACATGCCCATTGCGCTTCTGGCGGTGGATCAGAACGGAAGCATTTCCGCCTGCAACCAGCAGGCCCAGGAGCTTATTGCCGGAACTTGCACTGAAGCGGTGGGACGCCGGGCAGACGCGGTTCTGCCCGCGCCTTTTGCTCGGCTGTTGGGACGGATCAGCGAGCACAACAGTCTTGCCGAGGAGGATCTTTTCATCCCGTCGGAAAACGGCGGGGAGCAAACATGGGAAGTTGTCGCAGCGGCCTTTGCCGGTGGAGATGTTCACGAAGGGAAGATTCTGCTGGCCCGCAACGTCACGGCCGTGAGGCTTTTGGAGCAGGAAGTTGCCCGCAGTCGCCACCTGAACGCCATCGGCTCGCTGGCCGCCGGTGTGGCGCATGAAATCAGAAATCCGCTCAGCTCCATCAAGGGCTTTGCCGTTTATTTCAGGCAGAGGCTGGCCGGTAATCCAGAAGATGAAGAAACGGCGGATATCATGATTGCGGAGACGGAAAGGCTGAATCGCGTCATCAGTCAGTTGATTGAATTTGCCCGGCCGATTGTCTTGAAAACCCAACCGACGGACATGACGGATCTGGTGAACCAGACGATTCGGTTGGTGTCCGCCGAAGGAAAGAAAAATGCCGTCGCCTTTGATGTTTTGAAGGGCGGCGGTGTGCCTCGGGTGGAAGTCGATCCGGATAAAATCAAGCAGGTGCTGCTCAATATTTTTCTGAACGCTCTCGCGGCCATGCCTGCGGGCGGAAGAGTAAGCGTTTCGCTCGCCGCGCAAAAAGATTTTATGGATGTGACGGTTTCCGACACCGGCTCAGGCATTGCGGAAGAAGACCTGCCGAGGATTTACGATCCGTATTTTACGTCCAAACCGGCGGGGACCGGTTTGGGGCTGGCGGTTGTGCAAAAAATTATGGATGCGCACGGCGGCGTGGTCCAAATTGAAAGCAAGGCCGGCATCGGCACAACTGTTACGCTGCGCTTTCCGATGACGGCCAAAGAGAGGATGGAAAAATGAAAAAAGGACCCGAGGTTTTAATTGTAGATGACGATTCCACGCATCGCGTCATGCTGAAAAAACTGCTGGGCGGCTGGGGCTATCGCGTCGCAGAGGCGGACGACGGGGCGGTTGCGGTTGAAGAAGTCGGCCGGCGGTCGTTTGATTTGATCCTGATGGACATCCGCATGATGAAAGTATCGGGCATCGAGGCCCTGGAACAAATCAAAAAAATCCATCCGGCTACTCCGGTGATTATCATGACGGCTTATGCGTCGGTGGAGACGGCCGTCAGCGCGCTCAAGAAAGGCGCTTATGATTATCTGACCAAGCCGCTGGATTTTGATGAGCTGCAGATCGTGATGGCCCGGGCGACGGAGCACAGCCTGCTGAAAAAAGAAAACGAATATCTGAAGGAAAGGCTGGGTGAAAAGTTCGACCGGCAAAATATCATCGGGCAGAGCGCCGCCATGCTTAAGTTGTTGGAGATTGTGGAGCAGGTGGCCGCGACGGAGGCGACGATTCTGATCACCGGCGATTCGGGCACCGGCAAAGAGATGATCGCCAACGCCGTCCACGCCAACAGCAAACGCAAACAAGCGCCCTTCATTAAAATCAACTGTGCAGCCCTTACCGAGACGCTTCTGGAATCGGAATTGTTCGGTCATGAAAAGGGGGCGTTCACCGGCGCGGACCGCAGACGGGAAGGGAAGTTTCTCCAGGCCGACTCCGGCAGCATTTTTCTGGATGAGGTGAGTGAAATGTCGCCGGCGATGCAGGTGAAGCTTCTGCGGGTGTTGCAGGAAAGAGAGCTCACCCGTGTGGGCGGTTCGGACGTGGTCAAGGTTGATGTCCGCGTGATTGCGGCCTCCAACAAGGATTTGAAAAAGGAAATCCAGATGGGACGCTTCCGCGAAGATCTGTTTTACCGGCTCAATGTCGTGGCGCTGGCCATGCCGCCGCTTCGGGAAAGAAAGGAAGATATTCCGCTTTTGGCGCAGCATTTTCTGCGGGGATTTGCCGCGAAGAATTCCAAAAACGTGACCGGTTTTTCCTCCGGGGCCATGCACAAGCTTGTCGAATATCCCTGGCCGGGCAATGTCCGGGAGTTGATGAACGCTGTGGAAAGAGCCGTGGTTCTGTCGCGCACCGATTTCGTGGATGCCGATGAACTGATGTTCCTGACGGCGGATGACGGAGATTCAAACAACAGGGGTCGGAGCGGTCCGGCAGCTCAAGCGGCCGGTGCTTCCGAAAATCTGCCGCTTACGGAAGTCGAAAAAAGAAGCATTCTGGAGGCGCTGGACGTCTGTGGCGGCAACAAAAGCGAAGCGGCGAGGCGTCTGGGCATCACCCGCAAAACGCTTCGCAAGAAGCTTACGAAGTATGAGAGCAACTGATGTGAACCGTTTCGTAATGGTTTTATCAAAAGTGCTATGATGTTGCCGCTGCCCGCTTGCGGGTGACCGGTGTGGATTCCGGCATGTTTGGCAAGGATAACCATTTTTCTTTTCCTGGCGCCAATGAACAAAAAAAGGCTAACAGGAGGGTTTCAGTCTGGCCTTTAGCCTTTTTAAACGATGCGACAGCGATTCTTGCTCCTGTTCTGAAAACGTATTGTTTCCGGCCAGTGCACTTTCAATGAGAGCCCTGGCCTGAGAGTAATCCTGTTCGTGATGCTCCTGGTATTTGGCGAGCTCCGAGACGGCATAGAATTCAATCGGTTCGCAGGCGGCCATTTGCCGCCAGATTTGCACGGCTTCATCCATTCTGCCGATGCGTTTGTATAACTGCGCCAGTTTCTTTTTCGACTGGAGAGAAAAATCCGAGCAGGTTTGATCATGGAAGATATCCAATATTTTTTGCGCGCCCGTCGCGTTGGCGCGTGTTAGTAAAAGGCGGGCGGCGGCCAGATAATCATCCGTGTGCGTATAGGGCGCAGGGGCCTGTGCGGTCAATATTTCGACCAGATGCGCGGTAAGCGTCGCCATGGAAATCACGTCCAGGCGGTTGTGCTCGAAGATGCTGGCAAGCAAACGGGGATCGCGCTTACGCAGCCAGTCAAAATAGCGCTGCGGAATTTCCCAGCCGGGAATGTCGCCCTCGCGCTGCACGCCGAGGATGTCCGCCTCCAGCGTGGCCAGGCGGCAGTTTTCCAGGCGATGCCCCAGAAGGCGGCGCGACGGATGCAGTAAATCCAGATGGGGCAGACCCGGCAGGTCACTTTGCATCCGGTTCATAATGAAGCGTGTTGCGAGCAGATTGATGTCGAAAGCCTTGCCGTTGAAGGTGATGAGAAATCGTTTTCGCGCGGCAATATCCTTGAGATAAGTCAGCGCCGCTTTCTCTTCGCCGAAATCGCGCGCCAGAATCTGGCGGACCTGAAAATGATCTCCCTCCATCCAGCCCACACCAATGAGAAAGGCCATAGTGCCGGTGCCGCCGGCAAGGCCCGTGGTTTCCGTATCCAGAAACAGGGCATCCGAGGATCGATATTCGCTGACTAAAGGATTGTTGGCCAGCATCGCCGCCGCGGACATGTCCAGGTCGAACGCTTCGAGAAGATTGCGGTGGCCGTGGCGGCTCGCGCCGGATACCCTGTCGCTGACCAGAAAAAAGCGGCCATGTTCGTTTTCAATTTCTTCTCCGGACAGGATTTCGGCAAGTCCCTGATTGCCGCGCAATCGCGCTTCATCCTGAGCTGCCTTGCTGCGCATGGCCGCACGGGTGACAACGCTGTCGATTCTGCGGCGCAGGTCGGCAAGCTGTTCCTGCTTTTCACTCGTGGCGGGAACCGTTTGTGCCTGCTGGGCCTTTTTCGGGGCTATATTCTCACCGGTCAGACGTTTTAATTTATCAATCGATTTCATAGTTCCACCACTTCGTCGGTGTGACGTGAGGAAATTTTATTCTCGTCATTTTCCCAGCACTAAGTCAATCATCTTCGGCACGATTTCCTTGGCGTTTTTGCCGACTTCCAGGACGGGGCCGACGCAGGAGGGGCAGCCGAACGCACAGGGACATTTTTCGATCAGGCTTTTCGCGGCGATCAGCAGATTGACATGTTCGCGGTAGAGCAGTTCGGAAAAACCGATGCCGCCCGGGTAGGAATCGAAGATGAAAATCGTCGGATCGAACTCGTCGATGCGCGCGCCGCCCGGACCGTCCAACGACTGCGACCGTCCGGAGGAAAACGTCGTGATGACGCGGCCGGTTTTTCCCTGGCTCACAAACCACTCGCCGGACTTATCGCCCAGCGACCGGTCGATGTCGTGTGTGTCCGCCATCAAAAACATGGCCGACAGATGCTGCAGGGTATAAGCCAGCGCCGACAGCCCGTCGATGATTTCCGCCGGCGTAAAATCGAGCCGGCGCAGACGGTCGCGCGGAATGGTAAACCAGTAGCTCGTNNTCCACGATGGCGCCGCCTTCGCGAACATGATCAAACGAATCGATCACGCGCACGTTGGTATAGGTCATGGCGTCGGTATAATAATCCGCATCGACTTTGCGGACGTAGGCTTTCTTGCGCTCCAGATCAAGCTTGTCGACGTGGTACTGCTCAGAGGCCAGCATGTAGATGGCTTCGTCATGGACGGCGGTGAAGGCGCTGTCCCAATCGACCTCCGCGATGACCTTATGGTTGCCCGCATCGGTGGTATCGACGACCACGACATTTTCCGGGTTGATGGCGCGCAGGCTCACTTCGTCGGCCGGATAGCTTTCGGCCGCCCAGTGCCAGCGGTCGTTTGTCCGGTGCAGCACGCCTTTTTCTTCGAGGTATTGCAGGAACTCTTCGAGATTTTCGCCGCCGAATTTTTCGCCTTTTTCAAACGGCAGTTCAAACGCCGCGCTTTTGATATGATGCAGCAGAATCAGCAGGTTGTCGGGATTGATGCGGCAATGTTCCGGCGAGAGTGCAAAGAAGTAATCGGGGTTTTCCATGATGAACTGGTCCAGCGGATTGCTGCGCGCAATCAGGATCGCCAGGCTGCGTCCCGAACGCCTGCCCGCGCGTCCCGCCTGCTGCCAGGTGCTGGCAATCGAGCCGGGATAGCCGGCCATGATGCAGGCTTCCAGGTTGCCGATGTCGATGCCCAGCTCGAGGGCGTTCGTGCTGATGACGCCCATGACCTCGCGCGTCCGCAGACCGCTTTCGATTTCACGCCTGAGGTTCGGCAGATATCCGCCGCGATAGCCGGTGACAAAATGATCGTCTGTCGGCTTGGTCTTATTGAATTTGTCCTTTAGATATTTAGTCAGGACTTCGACATTCAGGCGGCTGGTCGCAAAAACAATGGTCTGGATGTTGTTGTCGATCAAATCGGAGGCGATTTTGCGCGCCGGCGTCATCGCGCTTTGCCGGATACCCAGTTCACGGTTCACAATCGGTGGATTATACAGCACAAAGGTTTTTGCGGCCGTGGGCGCGCCGCTTTTGTCCAGAAGCGCAACGGGTCGTTCGAGTATTTTTTCCGCATGCTCGCGCGGGTTGGCGACCGTGGCCGAGCAGCAGATAAACACGGGGTTGGCGCCGTAGAAGCGGCAGATCCGGACGAGCCGGCGGATGACGTTGGCAAAGTGCGATCCAAAAATGCCGCGGTAAATATGCAGCTCGTCAATGACGATGAATTTTAAATTCATGAAAAGCTTCTGCCACTTGGTGTGATGCGGCAGGATGCCCGCGTGCAGCATGTCGGGATTGGTGACGACAATGTGTCCCTGCCGGCGGATCGCCTGACGCGCGTCGTCCGGCGTGTCGCCGTCGTAGGTGAAGGTCTTGATGTCGGCCTGTAAATCGGTGATCAGGCTGTGGGCTTCATGCATCTGATCCTGCGCCAGCGCCTTGGTGGGGAACAGATACAGCGCGCGGGTTTCCGGCTCGGTGAGAATGCTTTGCAGGACGGGGAGATTATAACAGAGGGTCTTGCCGCTGGCCGTGGGCGTCACGAGCACGACATCCTGACCGTTGCGAATAAAACGCACTGCCTGGGCCTGATGCTTGTAGAGCCTCTCCATCCCGCGCCTGACCAGAACATCGCGCAGGCGCGGATTGACCCAATCGGGATAGTCTTCCCAATCACCCGCTTTGGCCGGGATTTCAACCATCGCCGCCGCGTTGGCCTTGAAGCTTTTATTTTTCTTCAAGCGGGCGATCCACTCATCCAGTGTCAGTTTAGCCATAATATTTCCATCCTTTACTTGTCCGGATTCGCATTATAGTTAAAAAACGAAATATCACAACAGCGGGATTTCTAAAAAGTCATTGCAATAATCATATTAATGGTTTATCAACGATTTAATCAACGGGGGACAGGCCAGGTCGAAATCAAAACCCCGGATGAAAGGAGAGTCGTCATGTCGCTTTTCACGATTGACCCGAAAAAATGTAAACGTGACGGGATCTGCGCGGCGGTGTGTCCGGCCCAAATCATTATCCAGAAGGATAAGAAATCCTTTCCGTCGATGCTTGCGGGTGGCGAAGAATTCTGCATCAATTGCGGGCATTGTGTCGCTGTGTGTCCGCACGGGGCCATGGCGCTGGCAACCATGACGGCTGAGGGCTGCCCGCCCATTGACAAAAGTCTTCTTCCCACGGCCTTGGCATTGAAACATCTTCTTCAGGCAAGGCGTTCGGTTCGTCAGTATAAAAAAACACCCGTCTCCCGCAAACTTCTTATGGCGTTGCTGGATACGGCGCGCTTTGCGCCCACCGGCAGCAACAAACAACAGGTCCACTGGACGGTATTTTCAAAACCAGACGAGGTGCACAAACTGGCCGCGATGGTGATTGATTTCATCAAAACCATGCTTCCCGTGACGACGGATGAAGCGGCGGTCCGGCGTTTCCGGCGCATCGTATCGGCCTGGGAGAGCGGCCGGGACCGCATCATGAGGGGTGCGCCGCACCTGATCGTGGCGCACAGCCCCTCTGATTTGTCATTTCCCGCGGCTGACTGCGCGATTGCGCTCACCTATCTGGAGCTTTATGCCTATACCCAAGGGCTGGGAACCTGCTGGGCCGGATATTTTACGGGCGCCGCCGGACTGCACGAACCGCTGATCCGGGCTTTGAGTCTGCCGGCGGGTCATCAATGCTATGGCGCCGTGATGCTGGGATACCCGCAATACCGTTATCATCGGATACCCGGGCGCAATGAGGCGCAGATCAACTGGCGCTGATTATAACTCATGGTTCGTAGTTCGTAGTTCATGGCCTATAGCCCATCGCCTCTCGCCACCGGCCTATTTTTTTTCATCAGACAAAAACCTACAGACCGTAGGACATAGCCCTACATTGAATTCGGACAAAAGCGGATACCGGAAGCCTTGGAAAAAGAGTATTAAGAACTCGCTTTTCAAGGGGTACATGTATTGCATCCGCCATATGTAATACGCCCCAGCGTTGCGGCCGGTAAATCAGATACGCGTGTCTGACCAACAGGAACGAAGCCCTGCGGTGGGGCGTACCCCTCCTGAAAAGATGATGAATCCCATACCTTTCTGTGGCGAAGAAATAAAGAGAGACATGGCG
>DNYQ01000241.1 GCA_003506745.1 Syntrophaceae bacterium | reverse complement strand
GGCATTAAAAATATCGAGGACTTAATCGCCGGGGAAAAGCGCATCCTTGTTTACAACGGCGACATTATCACCAATCTTCCGCTTGAGCCGCTTCTGGAAAGACATTTTAAATTAAAAACAGACGCCACGCTCGCGCTGCGCAGCGACGGCCCGCTTCTCAACGTCCATATTGACTCTGCGGGCTTTATCTGCGATATGAGAAACACGTTGCACAACCCGGGCGTTCAGAGCTGTCTTTTTGCGGGCATCTATGTTCTGGAAACAACCTTTCTCTCACGGTTGACGGCGGGGAAGATCGAATCCATTGTGCCGCCGCTGGTCGGGCGCATCAGACAAAATCCCCGTTCGATAGGGGGGGCGATCATCGATGAAGGTTTCTGGTACGATCTGGGCACGATTGAAGAATACAATAAATTACGCGAACAGGTTTTATGAACAAGGACATCCGAAAATTTTTGAACGATCATCTCAGCATGGTGGATATTCAGTGCGATCCGATCAAAAAAGGCGGATCAGACCGCAATTTTTACCGTGTGCGCCTGCCTTCCGGTTCAACCTTCATCTTTATGGAATACGGAACCGAAGTGGAAGAAAACGCCTACTGGACGGGAATCAACCGCTTTATGACCGACATCGGCATGCCGACGCCACGGATTGTCGCTTATGACCCAAAAAAGCGTTTTTTGCTGCTCGAAGATCTCGGAGACATCGATTTGTATTCACTGCGAACGCTTCCCTGGCGCAAACGCCGGCACTATTATTTAACGGCCCTCTCCGAAATACGCAGGCTGCATCAGACCCCCCTTTCCGATTTGCCGCCTTCCCTGAAGCTGACCGAAGGCTACGATCAATCTCTTTACGCCTGGGAACACAACTACTTTAAGGAAAATTTTGTCGAGGCGGTCTGCGGGCTTTCATTTTCCGGCTCATGGATGCGCGGCTGGACGGCGGAATTGAATGCGCTGATCGACCGTCTGCGGAAAATATCACCGTGCCTGATCCACCGGGATTTTCAGTCTCAAAACCTCATGATCAAGAATAACCGGCCTGTTTTCATCGATTTTCAGGGCATGAGGACGGGCAATCTTTTTTACGATCTGGGTTCGCTGATTTGCGATCCCTACGTGACTTTTTCACCCGCGGAAAAAAACGAACTCATCGCTTTTTATTACCGGATCATGGAACCCAATTATAGTCTGGATCAATTCACCGACTATTTCTGGGAGGGCGCCGCCCAACGATTGATGCAGGCGCTGGGCGCTTACGGATTTCTGGGCCTCAAGAAAAACAAGCCGGATTTTCTCCGGCATACGGCAACCGGCATCAAGAACCTGATGACGGCCGCCTCCAATGCGGGAACACTGCCGGTTTTAAACGAACTGGCCGCAAACTGCATGAACAAACTCGCCTCAAAGCCGATGTGAGGCGTGAAGCGCGGAGCACGACGGTAATTGCCGGTCACACCTCGACGGGTTGTTGCCCAAATCATATCCGTTTGAGATATTAAAAAATGAACATAAGCCGTAAAATTTGAAACACCTCCATTCCCTGTGACCACGCGCCTCTATAAAGGAATTGCACTCACCCCTCCAATATGTTAAGCAAATCGCCGATTATTTAACTCTTTTGGGAGCACAACCTATTTATGAAGTACGAACCGATCGCCATTGAAGAAAAATGGCAAAAGAAGTGGGAAGAAGAAAAAGCCTTTAAAGTCACCGAAGACCCGCAAACGAAAAAATACTATCTACTGGAGATGTTTCCCTACCCGTCCGGCAAAATCCATATCGGCCATGTCCGCAACTACACGATCGGCGATGTGGTCGCGCGCTACAAGCACATGAAAGGATTCAACGTTTTGCATCCGATCGGCTGGGACGCCTTCGGCATGCCCGCGGAAAACGCCGCCATCGAACACAAAATTCATCCGACCAAATGGACGCATGAAAATATCGACCACATGAAGAAGCAGCTCAAGCGCATGGGCTTCAGCTATGACTGGGATCGGGAAATCGCCACCTGCGAACCGAAGTACTACCGCTGGGAACAGCTTTTCTTTATCTGGATGGTTGAAAAAGGTTTGGCTTATAAGAAGCGGTCCAGCGTTAATTTCTGCGTCAAGTGCGATACGGTGCTGGCCAACGAACAGGTTGAAGCGGGACTGTGCTGGCGCTGCGGCACGGAGGTGACGGAAAAAGTCCTCGATCAATGGTTTTTCAAAATCACCGCCTACACCGAAGAGCTTTTGGAATACTGTGACAAGCTGCCCGGCTGGCCGGAACGCGTCATGACGATGCAGAAAAACTGGATCGGCAAAAGCTATGGCTGCGAGGTAGATTTCCCCATGGCCGAAGGCGTTGGCGCCATTAAGGTTTTTACCACCCGGCAGGACACGCTTTTCGGCGCAACCTTCATGCTGGTGGCCGCGGAACATCCGCTGGTCATGCAACTGGCCAAAGGTAAGCCTTGCGAAGGCAAGGTTCGGCAGTTTGTGGAAAAAGTCAAAAAGCAGGACAAACTCATGCGGACCTCCGAATACTATGAAAAAGAAGGTCTGTTCCTCGATTCCTACTGCCTCAATCCGCTCACCGGCAAGGAAATGCCCATTTATGCCGCAAACTTTGTGTTGGCCGACTACGGCACCGGCTGCGTCATGGCCGTTCCCACACACGACCAGCGCGACTTTGAGTTTGCCAAAAAATTCAATCTCCCCTTGATTGTCGTCATTTCACCGAAAGACAAAACGCTGGATGCGGCCACGATGACCGAAGCCTATGTGGATGAGGGAATTCTGGTGAACTCCGGCCATTTCAACGGCATGGAAAACACCAAGGTTCTGGAAGCCATCGCTGATTTTCTGGAAGCACAGGGCAAAGGCCGGCGGACGATTCAATACCGTCTGCGCGACTGGGGCATCTCGCGCCAGCGCTACTGGGGCGCGCCCATTCCCATGGTGACCTGCGGCAAGTGCGGCATTGTTCCGGTTGACGAAAAGGATCTGCCGGTGGTGCTGCCCGAAAATGTCGTCTTCAGTCCCGAAGGCGGATCGCCTCTGGCGGCGCTTCCGGACTTTGTCAACACAGTCTGCCCAAAATGCGGCGGCCCCGCCACCCGGGAAACCGACACAATGGACACGTTTGTGGAATCGTCCTGGTACTTCGACCGTTACTGCTCGCCGGATTGCGACACCAAACCGGGACTCGACCGCGCCAAACTCGATTACTGGATGCCGGTGGATCAATACATCGGCGGTATCGAGCACGCTATTCTGCATCTGCTCTATTCAAGGTTTTACACGAAAGTGCTGCGGGATTTCGGCGTCATCGGCGTCGATGAACCTTTCACCAATCTGCTGACACAGGGCATGGTCTGCAAGGAAACCATGAAATGCCCCGAACACGGCTATCTTTTCCCCGATCAGGCGGCGAACGGGCAATGCTATCTCTGCGGCAAAGACGTCATCATCGGCAAAACCGAAAAAATGTCCAAGTCACTCAAAAACGTAATTGATCCCGATTTTCTGATCAAAACCTATGGCGCGGACACGGCGCGCATCTTCTGTCTGTTTGCCGCGCCGCCGGAAAAAGACCTGGAGTGGAGCGAACAGGGCGTGGACGGTTCCTTCAGGTTTCTCAGTCGCCTCTGGCGCATCTTTGACGATTATCTGGAGGACATCAAAACCGTCTCCTCCGCATCGGGGCCCATCGCTCTGGACGGCGATCTCAAGGTCCTGAGACGCAAGACGCATCAGACCATCCGCAAGGTCACGACGGACATCGAAGACCGTTTCCACTTCAACACCGCCATCAGCGCGGTCATGGAGCTGGTCAACGCGCTTTATGCCGTCAAACGCCCCGCAAAAGACAATTCAACCGCGCTGTCCGTTATCCGCGAAGCGCTGGAAATGGCGGTATTGCTTCTGGCGCCGATCGTGCCGCATATCACCTCCGAACTCTGGCAGATGCTGGGACATGCCGCATCCGTGGCCGACGCGCCCTGGCCCGACTTCGATCCGGCCGTCGCCAGCGAAGAAGAAATGACCATTGTCGTTCAGATCAACGGCAAGCTCCGCAGCCGGATGACGGTGCCGGTGGATGAGGACGCGGAAAAAATCAAGGCTGATGCGCAGGCGGATGATAAAATCTCGGCGATGCTTAAGGGCGCAAAAATCCTGAAAGTTATTTACGTGCCGAAAAAGCTTGTCAACATCGTTGTCGCGCAATAAGGAAATGTTTCCATGAAAAAACGAACGGGATCCTCCGCACTTAAAATCCGGCTTGTGGGTCTGTCCTGCCTGTTGCTGCTTAGCTGCGGTTACGCGTTCGCGCCGCAGGGGGAACACATTGACAAGCGCATTAACAATATTTACGTTGCGCCTTTCATCAACAAAACAGCGGAAGCGGAAGTGGAAAATTATATGCGAACGGCATTCATCGATCAGGTCATCCAGAGCAACCGCTTTAAAACGGTACCCACTCTCGAACAGGCGGACGCGGTCATCAACGGCAATGTCATCAGTCTCACCACGGCGGCGCTTTCCTACCGTAACAATATTCTTGCCGCGGAAGAAAGAATGACGATTACTCTGGAGGCCAGTTTCCGTGAAAAGGAAAGCGGCAAGACCATCTGGTCTTCACAAAATGTTGTCGGGACAACCGATTACAAACTGCAGGACAATGTTGATCCGCAACCCGCCAGGAGACAGGCTTTGCCCAAGCTGGCAAAAGACACGGCGGAAAATGCTTTTAATATGATGATGTCCGATTTTTAATCCCGCTTTGGCAAGACGAGCGTTAATTCTCCTTAAGCTTGCTGCGAGGTGGTTGATCGGCTTTAGGGCGTGGAATGAATACATCGGTTTATCAATGGGGACGTTTTTTACTCTGGGCGGCCGCGGACGAAGAACAGGCGGCTGCAGCCTGGCCTGCGGACGTGCAAACGACGCATAAGAAAGTCCTGCGGTCTTCTTTATTTTTCAACAAAATATCATCCGATTACCTTCTGGTCATGGATGCGGCAACAGACGTTTCGTGTGATCTTCGCGCCCTGCGAAGGCTGGTGGCCGTCGCCCGCGATACCGGCGCCGGCATGATTTATTCGGATTATTTCGATAACAGGGACGGCCATTTTACAGGGCATCCCCTGAACGATTATCAACCGGGCTCGCTTAGCGACACTTTCAACTTCGGTCCTTTTTTTATGCTCTCCACGGCGGCCATCCAATTTGCCTTGCAAAAATACGGGACGCTGCCGTTCGATCCCGACGAAGCCTTTTACGATTTGCGCCTGAAAATTTCCATCGACTATCACCTGATTCATATCCCGGAGTTTTTATACACGGTGTCCGCAAAAAAGAGGAAAAACGCAAAAACGGCGGGCGGGAAAACCGACGCGCTTTTTGCCTATGTCGCCCGGGAAAATGTCGTCCGGCAGAAAAAGATGGAAATGATTGCCACCCGCCACTTGAAACGCATTGGCGCGCACCTGTCCGCGCCAACCGGCCTTGCGGACAAAAACCCGGAAGACCTGCTCTGGAAGGCCAGCATTGTCATTCCCGTGCTGAACCGCAAAAAAACAATTGCCGACGCACTGACCAGCGCCCTGGGACAAAAGACGGATTTCCCCTTTAATATTCTGGTGTTGGATAATCACTCCACGGACGGCACAACGGAAATTCTTAAGCAATATGCGGTCAAATATCCCCATATTCATCATCTCATTCCAAGACGGCACGATCTCGGCATCGGCGGCTGCTGGAATGAAGCGATTGATTCGCCTTTCTGCGGCCGCTACGCCGTTCAGCTGGATTCCGACGATCTTTACGCCTCGCCGCAAACCCTGCAAAAAACGGTAAACGCTTTGCGCAAAGGGCCCTATGCGATGGTGGTGGGTTCCTATACCCTGGTGAATGAACGCCTGAAAGCCATTCCTCCGGGACTCATTGATCACCGCGAGTGGACCAACCGCAACGGCTATAACAATCTGCTGCGCGTGGGCGGCATCGGCGCGCCGCGGGCTTTTGACACAACCATTCTCCGCCGGATTGGTTTCCCCAATGTGAGTTACGGTGAAGACTATGCCGTGGCGTTGAGACTGTCCCGTGAATACCGCATCGGACGGATCTATGAAAGCCTTTATCTTTGCCGCCGCTGGACGGACAACACCGACGCCGGTCTTTCCGTGGAAAAACAAAATCGCAATGACGACTACAAAGACAAACTGCGGACAATCGAAATAAAAGCCAGACAGCAGATAAACGAAAAAGAAAAATCCATTCAGAATATAAACGATAAAAATCAAAAAGTGTATCGTCATTCCCGCGCAGGCGGGAATCCAGAGTTTTTAAATACTGGATTCCCGGTCGCGCTTCGCTTGCCCGGAATGACAAATGAAGCAGTTGCAGCGCCTTTTCAAACAGCCGACCGGCAGACTGTTTCCTCTGCGTCGCGTGCACCGAATCGTATTTTTGCTGAATTTCCCGGAAACGGAAGCACAACCCTGTCCGTTTTGTGCCGAACTTTCTTTGAATCGCAAAAGAAGAGCTGGCCCGCATTGGCCTCGGCCTGCCGGGAACTCGAGGCTGTTCGGCAAAAAAAGGTGTCCTGCGGGACTTATTCCGTCACCCTGCAATATAACCCCGCCCGGTCAATAAGCAGCGGCGCCGCAGTGGACCCGGAGTCGATAAAAAAGCGGCCCTGTTTTCTCTGCGCGGATCATCGCCCCGCCCGCCAGTCCGGCATCCTGTATCGAAATCATTATTGGATCCTGTGCAATCCCGCGCCGATTTTCCCTCATCATTTCACCATAGCAAGCCTCGCCCACAAACCGCAGGAAATCACATCGTCTCTGGATAACCTTTTGCAGATCGCTTCCGATGCGTCGCCGGATTATACCGTTTTTTACAACGGTCCGGCTTGCGGCGCCTCTGCACCTGATCATCTGCATTTTCAACTGATCCCGCTCGACGCGATTCCTTTCTTAAATGAACTGGAAGAACAACCAGCCGTTAAAAGGGCATCGTCTTTATCCCGTCCGGAGAAAGGCTTGGATCGCAGTATTGTTATTTTAAGGTCGAAAGATCCCGGAATACTGAAAGCACATTTTCAGCGTTTATTGAAAGCCTTTCAAAAACTATCGCGTATTGGCGATGAACCGCTGTTGAATGTTTTTTGCGTCCAACGGAACGACGCCTGGATCATCACCGTATTTCTGCGTCGGAAGCACCGCCCCGACGCCTATTTTGCCGAAGGTGAAAACAGAATTTTCATTTCCCCCGGCGCCATTGATATGGCCGGCGTCGTCATCACACCACAGATTAAGGACTATGAACGCCTGGACGGCGATGCGCTGCGGAAAATTTACCGGGAAGTCTCACTGGATGAAGAAACAATGGACAACCTATGGAGGTGCTTCCATGATCAATGAAGAAGTCATCATCGACAGTGCCATGAGTTTTGCCGAAGCCATTGACGGCAGTGCCGCACCGCTTACGGTTATTGATTCCTTGTCCCTGGTTGACGTCCTGTATTATTCCTTTGACGGGCAGCGCCATCAGGGACAGATCCTCGTGGAGGCAGCCCTGGAAGACGACGTCTATGAAATATTTTTATTGATCGAAAAGTTAAAATTTCCCGTCGGCAAAGTCATCCCCATCACCACCTACCGGTGGGAAGACGGCGATTCAATGGCCGACAACAACTC
>DNYQ01000057.1 GCA_003506745.1 Syntrophaceae bacterium | reverse complement strand
GAAATTCTTTTTCAGGCCATCAAAAAAATCAAGGGAATCGTTCATGGCCTGCGAGACATGAAAGACTCCCAGATGATTCTGGACGGTTGTGTTGAAATCAATACCCTGGAAAATGCCGGCGATGTCGTTTTAAGAACCATCATCACCAATCTCTTTATCAAAGAACAAGACGCCATTGAGCTGATTAAATGGAAGGAAATCTTTGAGCGCATTGAAGAAGCGATTGATGTTTGTGAAGATGTATCCAACATCGTGGAAGGGATCGTCCTGAAACATGCTTGAGTCCATGGCATTCGTTTTTGTTCTGGTGGCCATTGCGCTGATTTTTGATTTTCTCAACGGTTTTCATGATTCTGCCAATTCCATCTCCACGGTTGTGTCCACGCGCGTTCTGTCACCAAAACATGCTGTCATCTGGGCGGCTTTTTTTAATTTTTCCGCCGTGTTTTTTGTCGGCACCGCGGTAGCCCACACTGTCGGTAAAGGCATCATCCATCTGGATATTGTCGATAATCTGGTGATTCTGTCTGCGTTGGGCGGCGCGATTATCTGGAATATCACGACCTGGTATTACGGACTCCCCAGCAGTTCTTCCCACGCCCTGATCGGGGGGTTAATCGGGGCGGCCGTGTCCAAAGCCGGAACAGGAACGCTGGTGTGGTCAGGCATCATTAAAACCTCCGTCTTTATTTTCATCTCACCGGCCATCGGCATGGCCCTCGGCTTTATCTTTATGATTCTGTCCATGAATCTGAGCCGCCATTCCAACATGGCCAAATCCGATAAACTCTTCCGCAAGCTTCAGCTCTTATCCGCCGCCGTATATTCCCTGGGGCACGGCATGAACGACGCGCAAAAAACCATGGGCATTATCGCCATGGCGCTTTTCAGCAAAGGACTGCTGGGAGATACCTTTCATATTCCTATTTGGGTCGTGATCACCTGCTATACGATGATTTCTCTGGGAACCATGTTTGGCGGCTGGCGGATCGTTAAAACCATGGGCACCAAAATCACCAAACTTCAGCCGATCGGCGGGTTCAGCGCCGAGACGGCCGCTGCCTGCTCCATCATCGGCGCAACGGTGGCCGGTATTCCCGTAAGCACAACGCACACCATCACCGGCGCCATTGTCGGTGTCGGCTCCACCAAAAGACTTTCCGCCGTGCGCTGGGGAGTCGCCGGAAACATCATCTGGGCCTGGCTTTTAACCATACCCATTTCCGCCATTATATCCGCCGTTATTTATTTTTCCGTAAATTATTTTATATAAACAAATCCCTTCGTCGATTTTTAAAATACCATTGATAATTTTATCATTTTACCGTAAATCCTTTTCATAAAGATAAAGAAACAGAGGAGATGTCTGCATGCCGGAAAAACTGCTGCCCTTGAATAAAAAACAGCTTGAAAAAATCCTTGAACAATACCCGACGCCTTTTCACCTGTATGATGAGAAAGCCATTCGCGAAAACGCCCGCGCTTTTAAAAAAGCATTTGCCTGGAATGAAGGCTTCAAGGAATTTTTCGCTGTCAAAGCGGCGCCGAATCCTTATCTGATGAAAATCCTTAAAAAAGAAGGATTCGGAGCGGATTGCAGTTCGCTGGCGGAACTGATGCTGGCGCAAAAAACGGGCATCACCGGCGAAGACATCATGTTTTCTTCCAACGACACGCCGGCCGAGGAGTTTATCAAAGCCCGGAAACTGAACGCCATCATCAACCTGGACGACATCACGCACATTAAATTTCTGGAAAAACACGCCGGTTTGCCGGAATTGATTTGTTTGCGATACAATCCCGGCCCCTTGAAAAAAGGAAATGTTATCATCGGCCACCCGGAAGAGTCCAAATACGGATTCACGCGCGAACAGTTGTTTGAAGGCTATCGCATTTGCCGGGACAAAGGCATCAGGCGCTTCGGCATCCATACGATGGTCGCCTCCAATGAGCTGGACCCCTATTACTTTGTGGAAACGGCGGAAATTCTTTTTCATCTGATCATCGAACTGTCCCACGCCCTGAACATCCGTTTTGAATTCGCCAATCTCAGTGGCGGCTTCGGCATTCCCTACCGGCCGGAACAGGAGGGCCTTGACTTGCAGGTCATGACCCGCGGCATTCGGGAAAAATATGAACAGATCATTGTCGCCAACGGTTTTCCCCCTCTCAAAATTTTTACGGAAAGCGGCCGCTACATTACCGGTCCTTACGGCTACCTGGTTTCCCGCGTTCTGCATATCAAAGATACCTATAAGCAATTTGCCGGCCTGGACGCCTGCATGGCTCATCTGATGCGTCCCGCTCTTTACGGCGCCTACCATCACATCACGGTTGTGGGAAAAGAGAAGCGTCCTCATGATGTGATGTATGACGTCACCGGTTCCCTTTGCGAAAACAACGATAAATTCGCCATTGACCGCATGCTGCCCAGACTCAAACCGGGTGATATTGTGGTGATTCACGACACGGGCGCGCACGGTTATGCCATGGGTTTCAATTACAACGGCAAGCTCCGTTCGGCCGAGCTGCTCTTAAGAGAAGATGGTTCCGTTATTCCCATCCGTCGCGCCGAGACGGTAAAAGATTACTTTGCCACACTGGATTTTAAGGGGTTGAAAAAATTTAAGGTATAAACATGGCAAAGGAAAAGATTCCAACCACTCCAGCTGTTCTGTCACTGAAAGCCGCAGCAGCGAATTTTACGCTGCATACTTATCCTTACGAAGAGCATGGCGGCACACGAGTTTCATCACAAAAACTGGGCGTGGACGAACACTGTGTGATTAAAACGCTGGTGATGGAGGATGATGCGGGCAAGCCTCTGATCATCCTGATGCACGGGGACAGGGAAGTTTCCACCAAGGCGCTGGCGAGACATTTGGGTGTCAAGGCTATTAAACCCTGCAAACCGGAAGTTGCCCACAGGCATACCGGCTATCTGGTTGGCGGAACGTCTCCTTTTGGCGCCAAAAAGGCATTGCCTGTTTATATGGAGAAGACCATCGCTGATCTTCCGGAAATTCTGATCAATGCCGGCGCCCGAGGCCTGCTGGCGAAAATGCCGCCTTCGGAACTGGTTCGCATCCTGAACCCGGGCAAAGTCAGCGTTGCGATATAATTTGCCTTCTGATGAAAAAAAAGAGATAATGCCTTCCAGGGACTAAGGAACGATTATGCCGGACAATATTATCATCCGCTGCCTCAATTGCGGCACAAAAAATCGCATACCGCAACAAAAGTTTCAGCGTCGTCCCACGTGCGGCAATTGCCATGCTCCTCTGGACGAACTGATTATCCGCTGTCTGAAGTGCGGCACAAAAAACCGCATGCCGGAAGAGCGCCTTAACTCAAAACCGCTTTGCGGCAAATGCGGCGAACCGCTGATCATAGCCAAACAGAACATCAAACCGGTTGACGTGACAGATGATTCCTTTGCCCGGGAAGTGCTGACCACGGAAACATCGGTGCTGGTCGATTGCTGGGCGCCCTGGTGCGGTCCCTGCAGAAGCCTTGCGCCAGTCATTGACGAACTGGCGTCGGATTACGTCAATGGCGTGAAAGTCGTCAAACTGAATGTGGACGAAAACCCGGGCATCGCATCCCAATATGGTATTCGCAGCATTCCCACCCTGCTGTTCTTCCGGGACGGCAGACTTGTCGAGCGCCTCGTGGGCGCCTTGCCCAAACAGGAAATTGAAAAACACCTGCTCGCCATTATTAAAACAAACTGAAACGAGAAAGTCCCGTCATGGAGCAAAACAAGAAACTGTCTTACTCATGTAAAATTTTTTCCGTCTGGGAGGAAAACGTTTTACTGCAAAACGGCAAAACAACCAGACAAAGCTGGATCGAACACAAACCCACGGTGGCCGTTATTCCCGTTAATGATAAAAACGAATTGCTGCTGATTCGACAATTCCGCATCCCGGCCAGACAAAATCTTTTGGAAATTCCGGCCGGTTCCATGGATCACGGGAAAGAGTCTCCTGAAAAGTGCGCGGGACGGGAACTGGCCGAAGAAACAGGTTATCGGGCCGGATCGCTTGTCCGGCTTTTCGCGGGCTACCTGCTTCCCGGCTACTGCAATGAGTTTATGTATTTTTTCCTGGCACAGGATCTTGTGTACGAACCACTGACGCCCGATGAAGATGAGTTTATTGAAGTGCTTCCCACCAGCTTCGCCCGGGCGGCTGAATTGATGAAAAACGGCGAAATGGTTGATGCTAAATCGGCTCTGGGCATCATGCTGGCTGAAAACTACTTAAACGGCCAGACAAGCTTCTCCTAAGAAACTTCACACCATTTGCCGTTCTACCTTTAGAACAAGGGGTTGCAACCCCTTGTTCTGGATATGATTGAGCCGCGCTTTGTAGCGCCGTTTAACATCAGCGCAGCATTTTTTCTCTTTTGTCCAGACGAATCTCCAAATTCTTTAACTGTCTGATATCATTCTTTAACTGCTCGTTTTCCTGCTGCAATCTGTTGATTTCTGCCGAATATTTTCCTTCTATCTGTTTGTCGTTACCTCTTAAGTCTTCAATTTCTTTTGCCAGTCTTACCTGTGTGCCATGGGCCTTGACCTTCTCGCTTGTTAAGGCATCCTGTAATACGGAAATCCTGTCCAGGGTTGAAATTAATGCCTGTGCACCGGCCACCCACTTACTTTCCGGAAATTGCGCCACCAACCTTTCCAGCCGGACTTTTGCTTCATGATAATTCGGCTCTTTCGGGTTATTCGTTAAATAGGACAGGGCCTCGTCGAACAGCTCCCTATCCGACGGTTCTTTGCTGAAAATGCTGCTTAATTTTTCCGCCGGCCTTGCCTGTTTGTTGTTGCCTTTGACCGCTTTTGTGGCGCAGCCCGACAGCATAACAGCCATAATGATTAAACAAATCAATATCTTATTTCTGATTAACACTTGCTCAACTCCAGAGTAGTTTGCAGATTTTGCGGATGTGATAATTTTCTTTCTTCCACGTCTTTTTCAGTGACATAATTACTGCCGGGCATCATTTTGGCGTATTCTTTTAATTCCGCCACCAGCCTGGCCATGTCCAACGGATTCTTAAAGCGTGAACCGTCATCCGTAACAATTGACGCTGTAACTGTAATTAATGGAAACTTTTGAACAATTCCCTGACGGTTTTTACCGACGAAATATCCGTTTTGCGCGTCTTGTGGTTCGTAGAAGCTGAGGATACGGCCGGCAAAATCAACAACCAGCTTTTTACAGATGTCCTCAACCTGATCAGGCNNTTTGCTTCGGTGATATATCCCTGAAGGATATCGGCAACTTCCTTAATGACTTCACTGCCCCATGCATATCCATACTTATCGGCAAACGGTTTAAAATTATCAAGATCGACCTGGCATAAAGAAAAGGTTTCCCCTTTGGTCAGCAATTGTTCAATCCTGTTTTCAATCGCCAGATTTCCCGGCAATCCGGTCAGCGGGCTGGCATCGAGATTCAGCGCTTCCAGCACCTTGAGTCTTTTTGTCATATGTGAAAAAGATTTCGCCAGCGCGCCGATTTCATCATCCCGCCTGGCTTCAATTTTGTGATCAAGATTGCCTTCCGCAATCAACTGTGTTGCTTTCTGCAGTTGTTTCAAGGGCTTGGAAATGTTGCGGGTAATAATCAGCGCCAGCGTAATGCCCAGGATCAAGCTTAACAAACCCAATCCCAATGTCATACGAACCGCCGTCCTGCCCTGTTTGGCGATCTGGTTCATTTCATTATTGATGGCCTGATCCATGTTCTTTTGAATTTCCCGGAGCTTTACCGCTATTTCATCAATGGTCGCCCGGCCCGCCGTATCGGAAATGGCCTGGGCCTGCTGCAACTGACCGTTTTGCGCCAGCAATATTTCTTCCGAGAACAATTCCTTCAAACGAACCTGCAACGCCTCCATGTCGGCAACGGCGTTTTGTGTTTTGCGGTCCAGCTTTAACCGGCGCGTCGCGGCCAACTCTTCTTTAAATTCACCGCTTCGCTGCCAGAAAATCTGCTCCAACTCAGGGTCCTTCAAAATTAAAAATTTTTTCTCGGCGCTTTCCTGGGCCAGCAGAATATCCATGAGTTTTTTGGATTGCTCCATCAAAACAAAATGCTGATTCGTGATATTGTACGCCAGGCCGCTGAGCTTTTGAAGATTGAACAGCGCATAGGCGCTGGCCAGCACCGTCAGAAGCGCCATGAACAAATAACCCAACAACAATTTGCGGCTGATCGTGAGATTCATCTTTTCTAAAAACCCGTGCAGGCTGCTGCCGTTGCAAAATGAAATTTCCGGCAAAATAGTTTCTTTTTTGAAGTAGCACAAACGACGGGTTTCAGTAAAGAATAATTTATTTTTTTGATGAATTCGGCCTTATTTTTCCCGTCCCGGGGAAATTCGGAAAGCTCCTTGCCACAAACGGAAAGTTTTGTTAAACTGCTTTTCAAAATCAGGCTGCACCATACACCATCTTAACAAACCTGCGAACGGCCTGCCGTTCATTACCGGAAGAAAGGAAAACGCCACCATGATTTACAATGAGGAGTTTGAAACCCTGCCGCGCGAAGCCTTGAAGGCCCTGCAAGTCAAAAGGCTTCAGCAGGTTCTGCAGCGCGTGTATCACACAGTCGGATATTACAAAAAGTCGATGGACGCCGCTAAAATCGCGCCCGAGCATATCCGCTCTCTGGACGACTTGAAAAAGCTCCCCTTCATCACCCGCGCGGACCTGCGCAACAATTACCCTTTCGGCCTGTTTGCCGTCCCGATGAGCAACATCGTCCGCCTGCACGCATCTTCCGGCACCTCCGGCCGCTCTTCCGTATTCAGCTATACCCGGCGCGACATCGAAACCTGGACGGACCTGATCGCCCGATCGCTGGTTGCCGCCGGACTGAACAAGAACGACATCGTCCATAACGCCTTGAGCTACGGCTTGCTCCCGGGCGGACTCGGCCTGCATTACGGCATTGAAAAAATCGGCGCCAGCGTCATTCCCATGTCCGACGGCAACACCAAGCGGCAAATCCTTCTCCTGCAGGATTTCGGCCCGACCGTTCTGTGCGCCACGCCGTCCTATGCCCTGCATCTGGCCGAGGAGGGAAAGGCAATGGGCGTGGATATGAAATCGCTGCAGCTGCGCGTGGGGATCTTCGGAGCGGAAATCTGGAGCGACGCCACCCGCGACGCCATCGAAAACGCCTTCAACATCAAAGCGCTCAACATCTTCGGCCTGTCGGAAATGATGGGGCCGGGCATCGCCATGGAGTGTCTTGAAGGCCGCCGCGGCATGCACATTTTTGAAGATCATTTTATCGTGGAAACCATTAACCCTGAAACAGGCGAAGCCTTGCCCGAGGGGGAAGAAGGCGAGCTGGTCTTTACCAGCCTGACCCGGGAAGCGTTTCCGCTGGTCCGTTACCGTTCCGGAGATATCTCGCGCCTGATTCCCGAGCCCTGCCGCTGCGGCCGCACGCATATCCGCATGGAGCGCGTGTTGAAAAGAAGCGACGACATGCTGACCATCCGCGGCATCAACATCTTCCCCGTTCAGGTGGAAGCGATTCTCAAGGAGATTGAGGGCGTCGAGCCGGATTACCAACTGATTATTGACAAGGTCGGAGCACTGGACGCCGTCGAGTTGCGCGTGGAAGTCGGAGAAAAATTCTTCAGCGAATCGGGCGGCGTCAAAGAACTGCAAAAAATCGAGAAACGAATCGTCAAGGACATGAAGGATTATCTGAGCATCTCGCCGCGCGTCAAACTGGTGGCCCCGCAGACCCTGAAAGAAAGCGGAAAGAAGGTAATCGACAAGCGTGCTATCTAATGCCGTAACGACTTGCTTCGCAGGAAACGGCCTCGTGACCTTTAGTCACTAACCCGTAAAGTTGGTCGAGTTTTTGGCAAGATATTTTTCATGACCTGTGCAAACCCTTTCCTGTAAAGTGATTGCTGAGATTATTTTTTAATCCAACTTGTAAAAAATGGTCATATTTTGGTTCCGGCTCGTCCGGGTTAGGTTATTTCAAGCCGTTCCCTGCAAACGTAAACTTAAGGAAGTGGAGGAATCATACATGAAGGTAGAACAAATCTCTGTTTTTCTGGAAAACAAACCCGGCACGCTGGAGCACGCCACACGCATCCTGAAGGAAAACAACATCAACATCCGCACCCTGTCACTGGCGGAAACAGCCGACTTCGGTATCCTGCGTCTGATCGTCAATGACGTGGAAAAAACCAACAAGGTCCTCAAAGAAGCCGGTTTCCGCGTCAGCAAAACCGTCGTCGTGGCCGTGGAAGTTCCCGATCAGCCGGGCGGCCTCCACAGCATCATGGACGTCTTGAACAAAGAAGCCATCAACGTGGAATACCTTTACGCCTTTGTGGAAAAAAGCGGCCAGAACGCCGTCATCATCTTCCGCTTCGACGTCCCGGAAAAGGCCATCGAGGTGCTCTTGAAACACAAATTCACAGTCGTGCCGGGGGCAAAGCTTTACGAGTTCTGATGAAGCCGTAAAAAGCGGTGCCGGCAACAGTGGGGCATACAACGATAATGTTCCATATTCTCCCCTTTAATAACGTAATAGGTGGAAAATCTTTCCATCTATATGGTCTAATAAGGAGACCAAATGGAAAAGAAAGACACTGAAGAGTTAATAGCATTCTTTGAATGCTAACGGAACGGGGATCGCATGTGGTGCTAAGCTAAGCGGCTTTTTCTTTTCTCCGGGGAGCAGGAGCGCCCTGTAAAAGTCCCTGCGTTGTAAGATCCTCATCAAGGCGTGGCCAGTGAATTCCATATCCAGCGCCCGAAACACGCCATTCCGCCCGCTCCGACGGAGTGGCATGCAGCAGCCGGGGGAACCATGCCAATGGCACCGTTATGGTTCGCCCATCGAAAAGATCGACACTGATGGTATCATCATTGATATGCACATCCCGGACACGCTCTCCCGATTTAGGTTCCAAAGTAGCCATTCCATGCCTCCAATAATTCTTCTTTGTGTTCCGTTGTTATTGCTTCCAAATTTCTCAATTCTTTTGCCGGAAAGCCGAGATTATATGCCAATGCAACAGGGTTAAGCCAGAACTTTGCCGAAAACGAATCCCGATCTATATGGACATGCGGTGGTTCATGAAGGTCGTGACTGACAAAATAAAACCTGTAGGGACCTGATCTCAAAACAGCTGGCGACACATTTCCATCCTTTATTTTAAAATCCCCGCTGATTCGTTCTGCAACAGTGAAACAGCCATGAAGTTAAAAAGTTAACAGCGTCCCCATGTTTCCCCATGTTTCCCACAAGAAAGTCTAACGACTGAAATCACCTGACTCGTGAGGCGTGTCGGCACGTCTTACGGGGTACGGTAGATTTCTTAGTTCGATACTCTTCTCTTTCCTCGAAAACCAAAAGACGTTGATGGCTAGACTCCAACGATGGTGAGGATAGGTACTCAACAGCCATCGTCTCCTGTCCCGCATGTTCTGCCAACTTTTTCAGATCAATACGCTTTAGGACGTCGATAGTGACAGGCCGCTTAGCGTCGTTGAAAACTAGCGCCGATATGAATCGCTGAGCCGTTTCAGAGTTCAGCATATCCGCAAAGAACTCGGCCTCGGCCTTGGAATCACAAGGGATGAAGTAGCAGGTGTCGTCGACCATGATGGGTTTTCCGCCAGTGCTTCCCACCGCCTGGAAATTAAGATTCTTGTATAGCCCAGAAATGGCGACCTTTGCGGGAGAGAACGAGTAGTCACCCACGCCAAAGATGGCGAACTGCGCTCGGTTCGCGTAGATAGAACTACCTCTATTTTCCAGCTGCTTAGCGTGGTCGACGAGGTACCGCCATGTCTTCGGGGCATTCATCTGGATCTCGTCTGTCGGATCAGCAACACGATGCTGCGTCAGTAGGACAAACCGTTTGGGCCGCAGCCTACCGTTCGCTAGATCGGATGACTTAAGCAAGGGGAAGATGTAATCCTCTTCAAGCTCGTAACGCTCCCCGAGTCCGTTGACGAAAGAGCCATTGTATCGCGTGAACTCCATCACCTGCACCGCATCATGCTTCACCCCGGATCGCCACTTTCGGTACTCTAGTCCATCAAGATTACGCAACGCACGGTAAGCATCTATGTCTGAGACAAGCTCTCCGGCAAACAGACCGAAGGTCTGTAAAGGTTCATCAAAGGAGAGGGCGCGGTAGACTGTTGCTGTGGACTCGGTCCCTCCGGTCCCAATATGTGTGTAGAGAAGACATGCGTCCACTGACACCCCAAACTCTGCGGCAGCGTCGATCAGGTGCAGTGAAGATGGCCCGGCATCGAGCCCATTGAGCCATGCGTGCCGAAGGACTTTTCGTGCCGTTGCCGTCTTACAGAGCATGGCGATGGTAGCCCGTGTTCCCTGAAGCGCCTCCAGCAGCTTCATCAGCATCCATTCAGAAATGTCGAAGTTCGCCTTCCCCGTCTTAGCGGCAAAGCCGCCATGTCCCTGAAAATTGGACTTCTCGGGGAGGTTCTTCCCCCCGATGACTCCCATTCCAGCATTTGTGATCCACGGCGGATTACCGATAATGAGAAGAGGTTCAGATTGTCCACAAAGGAAATCCCGCCAGTCCGTAGTGTAGAAGTCACGTTGCTGAACGGCGGCTTGGGGCAATCCGATCCCCGCAAGGGCGGAACTTGCCTCCCTTACGTAGTCGGAGTTCACGTCAAATCCCCAGTATGTGGGTGACTTGCCAAAAAACTCTGCAGTCGCTTGCAAAAAGGCGCCAACTCCGCACGTTGGCTCGACGATTGTACTAACATGCCTCTCTTCTTGCTTAACCAGCGCCGCTACACGTCGCGCGAGCGACAGAGGAGTTTGGAAGTCTCCATATTCCTTCTTAGGGCTCACAGCAATTCGGCTCCTGTCTTGTTACCAATCAATGCTATCTGGATCCTTTATAAACCGCTTCGTAAATCTCTCATGCTTCTTACGCTCTTTTTGCCTGTACTTCTCGTATGCTACCAGAAACCCCTTGTAGAAGTCGCTTTTAGTCTGGTCTTTGATCAACTTTAGATGGCCAACTTTCTGAATTACCCCGTAGCCCTGAGCTTCGATTGACAAACAGTCCCAGCTGATGTGCTCGATTGGAATCGGATCGGACTCACTCAGTATTTGCAGATTATCACCCTTTTCTCTGTAATCAATAAAGATGAAGCTAAGGTCATTGCGTTCCTCGAATACCCACTTGTGCATCTTCTGGATCGAGATCATATTTGGTGAGTAATTCTGTTTCGCGACGTTGTTGCTCTTAACGTTTACAGCATGTGTGTCGGTCAGCATGAAGTCGCCGACTGCCTTTCTTGTCGTTGTTTCTTTCCCGTACTTGTCGGCTATTAATTTCTCGATCTTGATGTATGCATCCATTGTTATCATTCCATGTTTTGCTTTGTCTATCGAACATCGTTTATATGGATCGGTGTGGGTGTGAACACGTGTCTTGGCCCTCCGCTTTTTCCCTCGTCGCTTGGCTCACTATATTATTCTTCCGAAGTGCCGTTTTCCTCGGTTGTTGCATCTGTTTCATCGGCGCCATTGCCGCCGCCGTCGTCATCCTTGTCTTCAGCTTCCGAGGTTGTGCGGGCAACACCGACCAATTTTTCTTCCGGCTCCAGATCGATCAGTTTGACGCCCTGGGTCACGCGATGGTTGACCGGCACTTCCTGCACCTTCAGACGGATCACCTTGCCCGCATTACTGATGAGCATGATGTTCTCTTCGCCCTGCACCTGCAAGACACCGGAAACATTGCCGATTTTGGCTACCGTTTTCAGGTTGATGGTACCTTTGCCGCCGCGCGTCTGGACGCGGTATTCGTCAATCGGTGTGCATTTGCCGAACCCGTTTTCAGAAATCGTCAGCATGAACGTGTTCTGAGCGGGAATTTCCACACCGATCACGTCGTCGCCTTCGTCCAGATTAATGCCGCGGACGCCGCGCGCTGTTCTGCCCGTGTCGCGCACATCGTCTTCGTTGAAACGGATCGCCATGCCTAAGCGTGTTCCTAAAAACACATCCTGATTGCCCGTGGTCAACTGGACATCCACCAGCTCATCGCCCTCGTCAATAGAAATGGCAATGATGCCGCCGGCGCGCGGATTGGAATACGCGGCCAGATCTGTTTTTTTAACGATGCCCTTTTTGGTGACCATAATGATAAATTTGTCGGCAACAAATTCTTTCACCGGCAATGTCGCGCTGACTTTTTCGCCAGGGGCCAGGTTGACCAGATTAACCATGGCCTTGCCTTTGGCGGCGCGTCCTGCCTGCGGAATCTGGTAAACTTTTAACCAATACACCTTTCCCATGTTGGTAAAGACCAGCAGATAATGATGGGTGGAGGCGATGAATATTTTTTCCACAAAATCTTCTTCCTTGGTACCCATGCCGACCTTGCCGCGACCGCCGCGATGCTGGCTCTTGTAAAGGCTGACCGCGTTGCGTTTGATGTAGCCGGCGTGCGATATGGTCACCACCATGTCTTCTTCCACGATCATGTCTTCGATGTTGATGTCTTCGGTGCTGGCGACAATTTCCGTGCGGCGTTCATCGCCGTATTTTTCCTTGATTTCATTGAGTTCATCGATGATGACCTGCAGGACTTTCTGCGGGTCGGCCAGGATGCCGGTCAGCTTGGTGATGAGCGCCGTCACTTCCGCATACTCCGCGTCGATCTTGTCACGCTCCAGTCCGGTCAGGCGCTGCAGTCTCATTTCCAGAATGGCTTTGGCCTGAATCTCGGATAAATTAAACTTCGCGCATAAGGCCACGGCTGCTTCGTTGGGATTTTTGGCCGCCTTGATGACCTTGATGATTTCATCAATGTTGTTCAGAGCGATAATGTAGCCTTCCAGGATATGGGCGCGTTCCTTGGCGCGAGCCAGATCAAACTGCGTGCGGCGG
>DNYQ01000108.1 GCA_003506745.1 Syntrophaceae bacterium | reverse complement strand
GCGCCCGTCTGTGCGTTGCAGAACTTCTCTCTGACCGTCGCCGACGGCCGGATGCAGGCGCTTCTGGGACCTAATGGCGCGGGAAAATCTACCCTGATGCGGATTGTTACCGGCCAACTGAGGGGCTATTCGGGTGAAGTGTCGATTTTCGGCAAAAAAATGCCGGATCGTAGCGCACTTTTGTCCATTGGTTACGCGCCACAGCCGATATCGCTTTACACGGCGCTCACCGCCCGCGAGAACTTGCGTTTCTTCGGCGCAATGGCCGGTCTGTCGGACGAACAAATTGTATTGCACTCGGAAATCGTGCTGGNNCCCGGTTAAATGCCGCGGGCATGACGATTTTGTTGTCCACGCATATCATGGAAGAAGCCGCGCGCTTGTGCTCGATCGTGACACTGGCGGACAGAGGCGAAGTCATTTTTAACGGGCAAATGTCCGAGATTGATAATCTGGAGAAATTATTTCTGGAAAAGACGGGGCGGGGATTACGCGATGAGTAAGCAGCTCATGGAATTGATCAAAAAAGAAATAATGATCCTGCTTCGCGACAAGCAGACGATCCTGCTTCTTTTCCTGATGCCGGTGGCGCTGATTTTATTTTTGTCATTGGCCATGGAAGGCGTCTGGGCGGACAAATTGACCGGACGGAAAATTCAACTGGTTATCGAAAATGAAAGCCGCTCTCCCAAGGCAAATCTGCTTCAGGAAAAAATAAAGTCCAACAAACTGATCTCACCTGTTGTCCGGCCACAGGGCATGGAGGATGATCAGCTTTTCGCGGACGGCAAGGCGCAGGCGGTTGTTACGATTCCCAAAGGTTTTGAAGAGGGGGATCAGCCGGTGGAAATGTATTTTGATCCGATCATTGATATCGGCTACAAAATAGCGATCCGTTCACTGATCACCAGCTTAACGGTGGAGGTGGTCATGGGTATCGACAACCTGGAAGGGGTGATTGCCGGTTTGCTCGTTGAGAAAACAAAACCCAATAAGGAATTTCCCACCCCCCTTCAGCAAAATGTTCCCGCTTACGCAATATTCGCGATGTTTTTTATTGCCATTCCCATGTCTGTTGGTTTTTTAAGAGAGAAAAAAGATGGCACCCTCCAGCGCCTTTTTACTTATCCGGTCAGCACGAATTTGGTTATCCTGGGGAAAATTATTCCTTATTATCTGATTAATGTTTTACAGTTTGTTTTAATGCTGCTGATCGGTGTTTATGTGATGTCCCATATCATCAGCTTTTCTTTTAATCTGGGAGAACATCCCTGGCATATGATACCGGTCACCATGGTTGTCGCCGCCGCCACGACCGGTTTTGGCGTTCTGGTTGCTGCGCTCGCGCGAACGCCGGAACAGTCTTCGACCCTGGCGGCAACCGGAGCCATATTGATGGGCGTTTTCGGTGGAATCATGATGCCGCATGTGCTCATGCCGATGGTCATGAAAAAACTGGCAATGATTTCACCGATGTATTGGGCGCATCAGGCGTATCTGGATATATTTCTGCGGGACGCACCGCTTGCGGCCATCCTGCCTAAGTTAATGGTGTTGGCGGTTTTCGCGGGAATCTGCTTTTATATTGCTGGAAGGAGAGTTCAATGGATGTAGAACAAGCGTATAAGGAATTAAATGTAGTGTCACGGGAAGATCTGATATTCAAGCTCAAGGCGCTGATCATCAAAGCTTGCGAAGTCCGGGACGTCAAGCCGGAGGATGTGCCCACGGATGTTCCGTTTATCGGCGGACCGGGGCCGCTCAAACTTGATTCTCTGGATGCCATGGAAATTGCCATGGAGCTTAGGTTTCAGTTTGGAGTGGAGTTAAAAAACGCGTCAACCGCGGCGAAGGCGATGCAGTCCTTCGATTCATTGGCTGACTTTGTGATTGAAGCGCCGAAGGTTAAAAAGTGAGCAATGGCGATATCCATATTCGCGGCTGGGGCGCCGTTACCACGCTGGGCTGGAGCGCTGCCGCCTCCGCGCGCAACCTGATTGCGGGCCAGGTTCACCCGGCGAGCGTTTGCTTGTCGTCCCATCTGAGCAACCGCGATTTCAAGGCGTTTGAAGTTGCCTACGACGGCAACCCTCTTGCCAAATCTCTGGCGATGCTGGATGCGTCGATCACCGAAGCTTTTGATCGCGCGGGTCTCAGTTCCTCCGAGATTGCCCAGTCCGCTCTGCTGGTCGGCACCACGGGCGGTATTTTTGTCCGCAACGAGTTTGAGTTTACCGAATCCGTNNCCGGTGAAGTGGCCGAAGCCATCGCGCAGAAATACGGCATCCGCGGCCTGCCGCTGACATTTTCCATGGCCTGCGTTTCGAGTTCGCACGCGCTGGTCATCGCGGCGCAGCTTTTGGCGCAAAAGAAAATTAAACGGGCGATTGTGGTCGGTTTTGAGCCGCTTTTGAATCTGACGCTGCAGGGATTTGCCAGCCTGCTTCTTTACGATTCGGAAAAGTGCCGGCCGTTCTGCAATCTGCGCTCCGGCATGCAGATCGGCGAGGCCGCATCCTGCGTGATTCTGGAGGAAGGGGCGAAGCGCGTCCCGGGGCGTCATCAGTATTTATTTACGGGCGGCTACCTGTTTAACGACAACAACAGCCTGACATCCGCCGGCACGGATGGCGAAATGGTGAGAGGCGTTGTATCTCAGACGTTTGCCAAAGCCGGCCTTGCGCCCGGTGAAATTGTCGCCGTCAAAGCGCACGGGACAGGGACGAGGGACAATGATCTTTCCGAAGGACGGGGACTGGTGAGAGCTTTCGGCGAAAAACTGCCGCCCGTGGTTTCTCTGAAAGGCGTTATTGGGCATTGTCTGGGAGCTGCGGGCGCGGTGGAAACGGCATTGTGGCTTTCGTGTCTGGAAGAAGGAACCATTCCGCGCAGTTTTGGTTTTACCCAGGTCGATCCCGAAATCGGTTTTGTGCCATCGCAGGAAAACATTCCGGCTGCCGACGGCGCATACCTCTTCACCTTCTTCGGCTTTGGCGGAACATGTACGAGTTACATCATCAGGAAAATGGCATCTTAAAATATGACTACGAAATTAGAAAATTCTTCCATGCCGGTCATCGCGGCGAGCTATCTGGGGCCCGCGCTGATTCCCAATGCGGATGCCGCGTGGGACGAGGCGAAACTGCCGGCCAATGCCGACGATCTGGTGCAAAAAATCATGGGACAGCCCATGCGGCGCGCGGGCCGGTTCATCAAACTGGTCTGCTGCGGCGCCTTAAGCTGCATGCAAGGCGCGCCCAAAGAAGTGTTACAGGGGAAAAGAACCGGCATCTTCCTGTGCACGGGTTTGGGCAATATTGATGAAATTCTTCCCTTTATCACACAGGTCTTCAAGCATGACGGCGGGTTTCCCAGCCCCAATCAGTTTGCCAATTCCGTCAGCAACGCCGCCGCTTTTTTCCTGGCGAAGGCTTGCGATGTCAAAGGCACTGTCATCACCGTCTCGCAGGAAGAACTTTCGTTTGAATCCGCGCTGTGGCTGGCGCAAAGTTATCTTGATGCCGGCGAGATTGAACTGGCGCTGGTCGGCGGCTGCGATGTGTTCACTCCCGCTGTTGAAGACTATCGGGAGCGGTTGAACCTGGTTCCCGGCCGCTATCGGCGGGCGCCCCTGGGCGAAGGCAGTTCCTGGTTNNCCCGGATTTCGCCTTTTCAGTATTGACGAAGCATCCTGGAAAAAAAATGGCTGGGACATTGACGACTATCTGCCGCATTGCGGCATTTCCTCCACCGCTTCCGCCTATGGTCTGGCGCGGGGGATGATGTCACACCGCCGGTCTTTCCTGGTTCATGGCAATGATCACGCCTCCGGCCGGCGGGCGCTGATTGCAGCGGTAACAAAATAGT